>JANTGF010000004.1 GCA_024763075.1 Bacteroidales bacterium
ATACCTAGGTGAGAAGCTTTTTCAGGTGTCCTAACAATCCCAATTACATTCTCCCTTCCAATCTCTTTTATTAATTCATTTACAATGGAAGAACCTAATTGTCCGTTTGCTGCTGTAACTGCAATTTTCATATTCTGTTTTTTAATTATGCCCAACGGGTGTGTAAAGTTATATTCATTTTATTTCTATTATAGCGATAATAATTTAATATTTTGATAATTAGGTCATTGTCTTCAAATAACTGGTCTAAGAATCAGTTTATATTTGCAAGAGAATTTTGAAACATGCATATAACAATTCGATTGGATAAGAAATGTTTGCCGGAATCTCGCTTAAATTTACAGTAAATATTTATTTAATCCAAAGAATAAAATGCCAGATATCTTGAAAATAACTGGCCCGGATTTCTTTATATTTCCTTCTGCCTTTCTTCTTATTTCGCGTTTGCCGGATTTAACTTTACCTGGATTTTCTGACTCCTATCCGGCTCTGGTTTTTTGAACTTGTCTTTTTTCTTATTGGCCGTATTGATGCTGGCATTTAATTCAAAGCCTACCAACAAAGATATTGAATTAAAATAAAGCCATAATAGCAATACCATTATGGTCCCGATGGAGCCGTATAATTTGTTATACTGCCCGAAACTATTAACGTAAGCTGTAAAACCTAGGGAAGAAATCAGAAATAGGAAAGTGGCCATTATGGATCCCGGAGAAAAAAAGTGCCATGCATTTTTCTTTGCAGGAATCTCATAATACAGGGTGGAAATAGCAATAAAAATTAACAATAAAAAAACAAACCATTTTGCCAACGAAAACAGGTAGTAAGTAAAATTCTTTTCAACCAATCCTGACTCCATCATCTTTTCAAGTACAAACCGGCCTCCAATCATGATAATAATAGCTGTAGATATTAGTAAAAAAATTACAAAAACCAGGAACAGGGATGCTTTTCTTTGAGAGAACCAGGTACGTGTTTTAAATTTATGGGAAGATACAATAAAAGCGTTGATAACTGCATGTACTCCGTTGGTTGAAAAGAGAATGGTTGCAAGGAACATAAAGATCAATAATCCATTTCTTTTTTCCGTAATGATCTCTGTAAGTGTATTATTAAGGAGTGAAAAAACATTTGCCGGAAGAATGCTTTCAAAAAACTGAAGTAATTCCGACTGGAAATTTGAAATCGGAATAAAGGGGATGAGTGTAAAAAGAAAGATTATGGATGGGAGTAATCCAAGCAAAATATTAAATGCAATGGCAGATGCCCGGGTAACGAGGGTGCCCTTTCGGAATCCTTTCACAAAAAAATGAATAACATAATTTATTGAAATACCATGAAACCCTGGTAATGAACTTGTCTTTATCCAATTTTTAAAACCATCTGACAGGCTTCTTGCTTTTGGTTTTTCAGTATCATTACTGGCAGGTATTGCCATGATTATAGATTTTGGTTTGGATGTTGAGTCGTTGTTATGGAAGAAATGTCAGGTGCCAAGCAATCTCTTTACTGTATCAGCTATGCTTTTTCCATCGGCTTTCCCTGCTAATTCTTTACTGGCAACACCCATAACTTTCCCCATATCTGCCATTGTGGATGCACCGGTATCTTCAATTATTGTTTTTAATTTTTGCTCAAGTTCTTTTTCATTCATTTGTTCCGGTAGAAACCTGCCAATAATTTCGGCTTCCTTCGCTTCTTTACTGTAAAGATCCTCCCTGTTTTGTTGTTTGTAAATTTCAGCGGAGTCCTTTCTTTGTTTTACCAGCTTTTGAAGAAGTGCAATTTCTCCCTTTTCATCGAGTTCTTTATTGCCTTTTCCTGTTTTGGCAAGAAGGATAGCGGATTTTACAGCACGTAAAGCTTCCAGTGTTTCTTTGTCCTTTGCTTTCATGGCTGTCTTAATTTCTTCCATAATCTGTTTTTCCAGGCTCATAATTTCAGGTATTGGGTTATAATATTAAAAAGCTTTCAGGCTCATATCCAGGCTCAGGATCTGATGGGTTAGTGCACCAACGGAAATGAAATCAACACCGCAAAGTGCATAATCCCTTATATTTTTGATGGTAATTCCACCGGATGATTCTGTTTCTGTTTTTTTCTGAATCAGGTTCACCGCTGTGCGGGTATCTTCTATACTGAAATTATCCAGCATGATCCGGTCAACACCTCCGTGATCCAGGATCCTTTCCACATCCGGAACAGACCGTGCTTCAATCTCAACCGGAATACTCATCTTTTTATCTTTAAAATATGAATGAACCTTATCTATGGCTTTTTCAATTCCTCCGGACATATCGATGTGGTTATCTTTAAGCATGATCATATCGAACAGGCCTGTACGGTGGTTGGTCCCGCCGCCAATCCTGACTGCTTCTTTTTCAAAATATCGTAATCCGGGGGTGGTTTTGCGCGTATCCAGAATTTTTGTTTCCAGATCTTTTATTTTCTCAACGTACTTATTTGTTGTGCTTGCAATTCCACTCATTCTCTGCATAAAATTCAGTACCAGTCGTTCCGCCTGAAGGATTGAACGGGACCGGCCTTCTACCACAAAAGCAATATCCCCGGGTTTCATGGTTTGCCCGTCATTCATGAAAACCTGCACTTCTAAACCCGGGTCAACCAGGTGGAAAACTTCCCTGGCAATCCGTATTCCGGCTAAAGTTCCCTGGTCTTTTATCAGCAATTTCGCTTTTCCCCTTGCGGCGGAAGGAATACATGCAAGGGAGGAATGATCGCCATCTCCGACATCTTCAGCAATAGCCAGCCTGATAAGATCTTTTTCAAATGGGTTAAGCATTCTCCTTTTCAATACGAAGTTGATGAATAAGCTGCTTTCCGTTGGTCTCTTTTAAAAGAAAATAAACCCGGAAAATTTCATCGGAAGTTTCAAGATTTCCGATTCCGTATTTTGATTTTGTTTTTCCACCCTGATGCATCAGATTAAATCTGCGCGGAGGATTTTTTGCAAAGAAATCCCGGAGGATGACTTCCGCCTGGTCTTTACTATAAATACCTTCTTTGTCAAGAATCACCATCTCAACATTATCATTCAGGTAGTTCACAAGCTCCGTAGCATCTCCTGATTTTAAAGCCAGGCTGATCCCACCGGGTATTTCAACATTTTCCTGGGGAAATGCTGAAAATACAATCAGAAATAAATAAAAAAGCAATACTATTTTCTTCATAATACAAGCTTTAATTTGCAGGATTATCATCCTTAAGAAAAAGAAAAATTACGCTCAATTTCAATGCAATTTAGCAATTTAATTCAACATGGACTCAAAAAATCATAGTTAAAAATTCCGTAAAGCAGGGTTGGGAGTAATTTATATGCCTGATATACAGTAAGTAACAATTGATTTTTAATATCATTTTGTTTCCTGCTGTTATTTATAATACAAGCCTGCACTTACATCCGTAAATTCTGTTAATTTTGAACAGGATTTAACCCGCATATTGTTTTAATGTTTAAGAATGAAAATCACCTTCTTATTATCCGGAAAAACGGACAGATCCTATCTTTTGGAGGGAGTCCATCTGTATGAAAAAAGGTTGTCGCATTATGCTTCCTTCCGGATTGAAGTTATTCCTGAAGTAAAAAAATATAAGAGTTTAAGCCATGAAGAGCTTAAAAGAAAAGAGGGAGCGCTGATACTGAAAAAACTGGGAAAGGAGCATTTCGTGGTTTTGCTGGATGAAAATGGAAAGGAGTATTCCTCTGTTGAATTCGCAGGTTTTATTGAACGTCACATGGCCATAACCGGAAAGGATCTTATCTTTGTAGTTGGAGGTCCTTTTGGATTTTCCAGGGAAGTTTATAAACGGTCAGATATGAAATTGTCCTTGTCACAAATGACATTCTCTCATCAGTTGGTGAGGCTGGTTTTTTTAGAACAATTGTACCGGGCTTTTACAATCATCAGAGGGGAACCCTATCATCATAATTAGGTGCCAAAATTGTATCTTTATTGAAATTTTAAAAGGATGAATTTTAACCGTAATTTTTTTACGAGCATAACTGTTATAATTACTGTATTGCTTTTTACGGTTGCTATTTACCTTGATTCAAAGGAGACAGTAATTCTGAGTCCGCAAGGGAAGGGTTCCCATTTTCAGAAAGTATTAAGAACAAAAGAAGCAAAAATCAACAGCGTGCTTGATGATATAGAAAGACCAATTTCACGCAATACTGTTGATTTTGATAAAGATATTAATATTCCTGATGCTATACATAAACAAGGTTTGTATGTATTGTTTTACCGGCATGATACATTGCAACTCTGGACAGATAAGAACATACAGGTTTCCAGTCTTTATTCTCAGTCGAAACTCCGAAAACCGATCGTTTTTTTAGGGAATGGCTGGTATCGTACAGTTTCCAGGGACCTGGGGAATAAGGATTATTTATGTGGCCTGATTCTCTTAAAGCACCAGTATGCCTATGAGAATAAGTTTCTCCACAATGATTTTCAGGGAAAATTTCGTTTGCCATCCTGTGTCGACCTGTTTCCTGTCCCTGTGGAAACCGGGGATGTGGTATTTGATGAAAATGGAGAGTTTTTGTTTTCGCTGGATTTTCATAAAGATAAAAATTGTTTGGGAGAGGGATTCCATTGGGCCGGATACTTTTATTTTGTGGGTACTATATTTTTATTGATACTGCTCAGGGTCTTTATAAAGCGCCAGAAAAACAGGGTGGATCCAAACATACTTTTTTTCATACTGGCAGCATTCCTTATAACCGCTTATTATTTACTTTTTCATTTCAGGCAACCGGCATCACTGTTTGGTATGGAAGTTTTTTCCCCCTATAACTTTGCCCTTTCTTCTTTCCTTTCTTCTTTAGGGCAGCTTTTCTTCGGCTCTTTATTTATCTTTTTACTGAGTTATGTATTTTATAAAGATTTTAGTCTGCAAAAATTTGTTAACGCCGGGAGTAAAAAATCCTGTACATTATATTATTTAACAGGAGTGATCCTGGGGACTTTCTTCTTTTCGGCAATTGATTTTCTGTTTAAAAACCTGATATTAAACTCAAGCCTCTGTTTTGAGCCTTATAAGATACTGGACATAAGCTATCTGAGTCTTATTGGTTATTTTTCTGTTGTGCTTTTATTTATTTCATTCGGTTTGTATTTATATAAACTGATAAGTTGTGTTAAATCCAAACTATCTGTAAAACCATTTCTTATCTCTTTGAGTGCAACTTTGCCTGTTTTGTGGCTGATTCATCAGTTTCTTGTACCCCAGATGAATGTGTATAGTATCATCTTCTTTATCATTTTCAGTCTGGCAGTTTATAGGTTGACCCCCGGATTTCCATATATTTCACTGGTTGTGTTTTCATTGCTGTTCGGGGTATATTCAACCTTTGTAATTATCGATATTTCAGAGAAAAAGGAAAAGCAGGAAAGAGAAGTAGTTGCCGTAAATATTAGTACTGAAAGAGATCCGGTTGCAGAGTTATTACTGGAAGAAATAGGTCCGAATATTTCTGAAGATGAAGGTCTGAAGCATTTGATGGGTATGCATGAGTTTTCGGATGAAGACCTGGATGAAATATTCAGGTATATGGATACCCGGTTTTTTGATGGGTATTGGGCGAAGTATGAATTGTCCATTACCATTTGTAATCAGGCATCAGGTCTTCTGGTGGATGACAAATCAGAAACTTCCTGTTTTTCCTTCTTTGAGGACATGATCAATGAGTCGGATGTTGCAGTGGGATTATCCGGGTTCTATTTTATTGACAACCAAAGTGGTGGGACAAATTATTTCGGTTCCTTCTTTTTCCCCGCTGAAAATGATACCCTTATCAACGGTTTATTTATAACACTTGACTCAAAGCAAATCTTTCATCAGCTGGGATATCCTGAGTTGTTAATTGATAATTCTGTTTTTAAACCAACCAAACTTGATGAATTTTCTTATGCAAAATATAAAAGAGGAAAACTTATCCTGCAATCAGGGGACTATAAATACAGTATAAGTGATAAGGTTTTTGATAAGAGAGGGGCAGATGAGTTTTATATTGAAAAATTCGGAGGATTCAATCACCTGGTTTATAACCCTGGAAAAGACGTAATGGTAGTCGTCAGTCAGAGAGAAACAGATTGGGTAAATTTACTTATTTCCTTTTCTTACCTGTTTGTTTTTTTGTTTGTTATTTCCAACCTGATCTATATTATTTCCAACATTCATTATTTTAAGATTCAAAGATCTCCGATGCTGAAACACAGAATTCAGCTATGGATGGTTGCCGTAGTGTTCTTTTCTTTGATCTTTATTGGTTCGGGAACGATTTATTTCAGTATCAGTCAGTACAGAACAAATCAGCTCAGGAATCTGAGTGAAAAAATTCAATCGGTTTACGTGGAACTTGATCATAAACTGGGAGCTGAACCTGAATTGAATGCCGGATGGACAACAGATCAATATGCAAGTCTGGATGAGTTACTAATTAAGTTTTCGAATGTATTTTTTTCAGATATTAACTTATATGATTCACTGGGTTCTCTTATGGCTACTTCACGTCCTGAAGTTTTTGACAAAGGGTTGAGTGGATTTAAAATGGAGTATCATGCCTATCGGGAACTTGTTATTAATCAACAGGCTGAATTTGTTCAGGAGGAAACCATTGGGGAGCAAAAGTTTCTATCGGCATATGTTCCTTTTGTGAATCACAACAATCATTTACTGGCTTACCTGAATTTACCTTATTTTACGAAGCAAAGTTCCATTACCCGTGAGGTGAGTAACCTGGTAGTAGGTATTGTAAATTTCTCTATGGTTATGTTGCTTATATCCACATTGCTTGCCGTGTTTATTTCTACCCAGATCACTAATCCTTTAACGTTGATTCAGAAAAAAATCAGTGAGATTAAGCTGGGAAGGAAAAATGAACCCATTTATTATGAGGGGCAGAATGAAATCGGGAGGCTGGTTTCGGAATACAACCGGATGATAGATGAACTTGCAAAAAGTGCCGATGCTCTTGCAAAGTCCGAACGGGAGAGTGCATGGAGGGAAATGGCCCGTCAGATTGCCCACGAAATTAAAAATCCCCTGACTCCGATGAAGTTAAATATTCAGCATCTCCTGAGGTCATGGAATGATAAATCTTCCAATTGGGAAACTCAGCTGAAAAATGTTTCACAAACATTAATTGAGCAAATTGACCATCTTTCATCGATTGCAACAGCATTTTCAAACTTTGCCGAGATGCCCCGTTCAAAGCCCGCTGAAGTGAATATAATTGATGTAATAAAAAAAGTTGTCTTATTATTTTCCAATAACGAAGACTTTACACTGGAAGTAAATTTCAACCGGAATAAGAATGCTATTGTCCTTGCAGATGAAAACCAGGTGATCCGGGTGTTTAATAATTTGTTAAAAAATGCAATTCAATCTTTCTCAGGAGAGATAAAGGGAGTTATTGGAATTGATCTTCAAAAGGAGGCCGGAAAAATTCTTATCCGGATTACAGATAACGGTACGGGGATTTCTGAGGACCTTGGAGGTAAATTATTTGAGCCGAATTTTACAACCAAGACCAGTGGAACAGGCCTGGGACTTGCCATAACAAAGAAGATCATTACAGATATGAAAGGCAGGATATGGTATGAATCTGTACCAACAGGGGGAACCACTTTTATTGTTGAACTTCCTGAAATTGGTTGAACCTCTTTCCTGCAATGATTCCTCGTATCTCTGAGTCAGAAATTTTATAAAATCAGACATTATTTACTTTTTTTTTAATCAAGTCCTGAATTGATTTAACCACAAAATACCAATATTCATTCTTCATGTTATCAAATCCTGATATAAATTAGCAAATTCAAATGGAACTTATAGGAAGTTTTTACGTATTATGATATATTTGTAATGAAATTAAATTTGTAAACCCAAAGTCTTGTTTCGGAATCTGATATTTTATTTCTTGCTGACCTTGCTGCTTGAAGGGTCTTCTGTTATCGGACAAACCATCCTACCGGGAGGGGTTATTAATCAATATTCCAGGGTTATTTCTGTAGGTTTTACTAATAATGTAAATGTTGATAATCCCGGTATTTTTTCTATTGGAGATACGGTATTACTGATCCAAATGAAAGGTGCGGAAATCAGTATCTCCAACGATAACAGTTATGGAAATTTACAAAATGAGTATTCCGGGGGCTATTATGAGTTTTTAATTATTGAGAACATAGAGGGTAATAAGATAACATTTAGAACCGGGTTTTTAAAAAACACCTATGACCCTCAGGGGGCAATACAATTGGTGAAGGTGCCGGGTTATGACAATGTAATTGTGGAGGGAGAACTTACCTGTGAACCCTGGGATAGTGCAAGAGGCACAGGAGGTGTTCTTGCAATGATCGTTGGTAATGCACTGACTCTGAATGCCAACATTGATGTGAGTGGAAAAGGGTTCAAAGGTGCTGACCCTGTTTTGGGTGATGAAGTGTGCGGATATACGGATATGTTTTATGATGTTTCTTCACAGAAATCGGGTTTTAAAGGTGAAGGAGCGGTTACCTATGGATACCTTCCACCCAGTAATTTTAAGATAAACCTGGGTGCCGGGCACGCCAAAGGTCAGGGTCCTGCATATAATGGAGGTGGTGGTGGCAATGGAAAATATGCCGGTGGTTCAGGTGGAGGAAATATTGGCTCAGGCGGACCGGGTGGCTCTGAAACCGGTTCATGTGGTGTATCAGCCGTTGTTGGACTGGGTGCCGGACGAAGTGTAAAACCTGTATGGGATGATGGGGACAGAGTCTTTATGGGTGGTGGAGGTGGCTCCGGAACTGAATCCGGAAGTTTGGTTGCCACAAAAGGAGGAAACGGTGGAGGAATTGTAATTATCCTTTCAGAAACAATTACAGGTAATGGCTTTAGTATTAATTCCAACGGAGAGTCAGTAAGCGGTATGGCAACAGCCGGTGGTGCCGGAGGAGGTGCCGGTGGTTCTGTTGTACTTGCAGTTAAAAATTATAAAACAAATTTACGGGTGGAAGCAAAAGGTGGCGACGGAGGTTCTACCAACGGGCCTGTATGTACGGGTTCAGGAGGAGGAGGTGGCGGTGGATTATTCTGGTATTCCGATACCCTGCCTGCCGGTATTGTTGATACAATTATGGTAAACGGTCTTGGAGGGGCCAGACTTTCTTCAGTAGATTGTAACTTTAGTCAATGGGGTGCCGATGGATCACGAGGCCTGGCAACTATCGGATTGAATATCCCACTTACCGGATTTCTTTATAATTCGATACATTCATCTGCAACCGGACTGTTAACTGATACGATTTGTGAAGGGGATATTCCTGCTCCAATGATGGGAACTACACCAAGAGGAGGAAATCCTCCTTATATATTCGGGTGGCAATGGAGCCTGGATAAAATCACCTGGACCACTATAGCTGCCGGTAATACAAAAGACCTTATACCAGATACTCCTTTACTTACTACAACTTATTTCAGGAGGATGGTAAGAGATTTTAGTGCCCCGTTGGTTATTTATGATTATTCTACCCCCCTGTCAATTGTTGTTCAACCTAAAATTCAGGATAACGATTTGTCAAATTATATGGATTCTGTGTGTTCCGGGATAGACCCAAATGAAATATTTGCAGTTCCCCCAATACCAACCGGAGGAAACGGAACCTATACTTATGTTTGGGAGAAAAGTGAAAATTCCGGAACCACCTGGGGTACAATACCGGGTGAAACGGGGCCCTCTTATAAACCGGTAACCCGTTCTGTTGGAGCTGTTACCACGGTTTTATACCGAAGAATTGTAAGCTCAGGAATCGGATGTCCGGATACCAGTTCTCTGGCTTTGTTGACGTATTTGCCTTCCTTATCAAATATTATTGAGAGTGACCAGGAAATATGTAACGGCGACCAGCCATCTGTCCTTACATCTGTAATCCCTGTTGGAGGAGGCTCGGGAACTTATGGATATGTCTGGTACCAAAGCGATGACGGACTCAGCTTTTCGGTAATGGCCTCGGAAAATAATGAAGAAATGCAACCTCCGGTACTGAACAACGGAACAGCGATTACTAATTATAAATATTACCAGAGGGAAGTTATTTCCGGTGCATGTAAAGATACTTCTGATGCGGTTTTGATAAGTATCTACCCTTCCATCAGTAACAATACAATCGGGAAAGATACCAGCATTTGCGTAAATACTGCCCCCGGGGAAATCAAGGGTAGTCTTCCTGCCGGTGGGAACGGATTTTATACTTATGAATGGCTTCAGAGTACCGATGATGTGAACTATAATGTAATTATTGGAGAAACAAATCCTGACTACAGCCCGGGATTATTATCCGTACCTACTTATTTTAAGCGTAAAGTAAATTCAAATGCCTGTGTGGATATTTCTTCATCTCCGGTTATGGTTGATATCCATCCATCATTCCAGGCATCCGTATCTGATCTGGCAGGTGGGCCGGATACCGTTTGTAATGGTAATGTCGGACAGGTAATTATAGCAATAACAACACCGGCAGGTTCTCCATGGATGGTAAATCTTGATAATGACCAGGGAGACCCAACCCAGGCATATACAGTAAATGCCTCACCCTATACTGCGGATGTTGATGTAAACTACAAGTCTTTTACCGGAAATGATGCTTTTGGCACGGTTACATACTCAATAGCTTCGGTTACAGATAAATGGGGTTGTCCTGTTCAAACCATTACCCCTGGAGAAGGAACAGTAATTGCATTGCAGCCCCCGGTAGCAAATGCCGGAGCAGACAAGGAAGTTTGTGGTAATGTATCGAATATGGATGCAATTCTTAATTTTGGAAAAGGCTTTTGGAGCGGACCTGCAGGAATCATTTTTGCAGATCCTTCTAATCCCAATTCTGAGATAACTTCCTCTGCAGAGGGAGAATATCAGTTAACATGGACCACCTCAAACGGGACCTGCCTCTCTGTAACAGATGACGTACTGCTGAAATTCTGGGATAAGCCTACAAAAGCTGTTATGTTCCCGGGGAATGATACCACGCTGACGGCCTTTGCAACTGAAATTGACCTGAAAGCAGTATTTTCCGGTGACTTAATTGGTGAAATCTCATGGTACTCTTCCACTCCGCAAGTGATCTTTTCACCTCCTGACGGGGTATCTACAACAGCTTCGCAGTTGAACTGGGGCAAAAATGAAATTAAATTGAAAATTAATAATGGTTCATGTCCCACTGAAGAAGATAAAATTGTGGTTACAGTGCTGGAAGGACTTGCTATTCCTAAGGGGATATCTCCCAGATCCAGCTATGGCCAGAATGATTATTTCGCCATTAAAAATATTGGAAATGTTGATAATGAGCTGAGCATTTTTACAAGGAGCGGATTATTGGTTTTTCAAACGGAGAACTTCCAAAGAGATGGTAATTTCCCCAATGGTTGGGATGGTACCGATAAAAAAGGGAACCCTCTTCCGGATGATACATATTATTATGTAATTAAAGTCATGGGTGAGAATCCACGAACATATACGGGATTTGTCGTAATTAAAGGAAACAGATAAAGTGAGAAAAACAGGGATCATAGGACTAATTTTATTGGCATTGTCGGTTTTTTCCGGCTTCGGCCAGCAAAAAGATGTCTTTTTCAGTCAGTACTGGGTGAATGGCCTTGCACTGAATCCTGCCTATACGGGAAGTCGTGAGGTTTTTACGCTTTCTACACTTTATCAGAAAAAATGGACAGGGATTGATGGAAGTCCGGTAAATTATACTTTTAGTGCACATACCCCCATGAAGAATGAAAAAGTGGCACTGGGTTTATTTGTCATGAATCAGAGTTATGGTGTGCATAGAAATACTCAGGTCCATTTTAATTATGCATACAGGTTTAATCTGGGTAATGGTAAATTTTCACTGGGATTGAGAGGAGGTGCCTCTTTTATTAATGAGGATATGGCCAGGTTAATGAGTGGGCTGGATGATCCAACTGACCCTGTGTTTGCTGCTATAGACCAGAATTATGTTCAACCCGATTTTGGCTTTGGGGCCTATTTTTACAATCCTAAATACTTTGTAGGGTTTTCCATACCCAATATGTTAAATTACCAGTTGGATACAGCCTCCTTTAAGTATTCACCTTCTGCCTCACCTGATACCTACTCCTATACTTTGACAGCGGGTATATTGATAGGGAAACAGAATGCATTCCTGAAATGGAAGCCTTCCTTCCTGGTCGTTTATAATCAGGCTTATTCGTCTTTAAGGTATGATATAAACAGTAATTTCATTTTATTTAATGACTTCCTTTGGGTAGGGGTTTCATATCGGTCGGGAGGTTATTATCCAAGTCCTGTTTTGATTGGGAATATTGAGCTGCACCTTACGAAACAATTTATGCTGGGTTATTCGTATGATTATAATATGGGTACTATAAATAATGCCTTGAATGGTACACATGAAATTATGCTGAGATATGAATTCGGGTTTACGGTAAATGCATCTGATCCAAGATATTTTTAAGGTTTAATGAATGTAAATAAAAAACATATTGTTGTTGTACTGGTCTTGGTTCTGGCTTTTATAAAACCGGTAAAAGCACAGGATAGCAGTTTGTACAAAGTACAAAGACTCCCTTTCAATACCCGTTCATATTCAGAATATGCACCGATGATTCTGGATGATGGTCTGGTGTTTTGTTCAAATATGAAACTATTTAAAAATTTCCCGAAAGATTATAAAACAAAAAATGGGTACCGGCCTTATAACTTATTAAAAGTTATTCAAAAAGACAGCCTGAAATGGACTTCTCCAAAGGTTTTTTCCAAAGATATTTTCTCTAAAGTGAATGAAGGGCCTTCTTCTTTTTGCGATTTTACAAAGACATTATTTTTTACACGAAACCTTTTAACAAAAAATACCTTTGCTGTGGAAAATAATACACTGGGAATTTTTTATACCATGTGGAGTCCCAGTATTCTGATAAGTATCAGTGATTTCCCTTTTAATAAACCGGATTATAACATTGTTGATCCCAGTATCAGTGAAGATGGTACCATTCTATATTTTGCCTCAGATATGCCCGGAGGCTTCGGAAGTTTTGATATTTACAGAAGTTATCTGAAAAGAGGTGTATGGACAACTCCGGAAAATCTTGGGCCCTCCGTAAATTCTGCCGGAATGGAGAGATATCCTTTTATATATCAGGATAACCGTTTGTACTTTTCATCGGATACACATACTTCAATGGGTGGGTTGGACGTTTTCCTGACTATTGAAAAAGACAGTACCTGGACAAAACCGGAACCACTTGATGTTCCGATAAACAGTACTGCTGACGATTTTGCATTTGTAGCTGATTCTGGCCTGGCTACCGGATATTTCTCTACAAACCGTCTGGGAAGCGATGATATCTTTTCTTTTACTAACCTGATGCCTTCCCTGGTTGGATGCAGCGAACAAAGAGAAAATAAATATTGTTTCCGGTTTAAGGACAGAAAAGTAGCTGATGATGTTGATTCAATTCCTAATTTGATTTATAAATGGGATTTTGACGATGGAACCAGTGACAATGGAATCAGGGTTAGGCATTGCTTCAGCGATTCTGGCGTTTATAAAGTAAAACTTACCATCACTGACACACTTGGGCCGGATGTCTTTTATTCAGAGGAAATTCTTACTGTTGTTGCGAAACCCTGGGAACAGGTTTATATTAATACACCAAATATCGATACTGTTGGATTTGCTGGCGAACCCGTACAGTTTGATGGATCATCCTCCTATTTGCCTGAAATAGCACCTTCAGAATTCCATTGGTTTGTGAATGAAAATATGGTCTCGGATAAGGTAAACATGGCTTATGTATTTGATCAGCCCGGTGAGTATGAAATTAAGTTGGTTATTAAAGGGATGGATTCAAAGAAGGAGGAAAAGAAGGAATATTGCAGTTTGGTTAAGCTGGTAATTGTTGAACGAAAGTAGAATAAATAGAAATGAAAATTTATAAATTCCTGATTCTAGCTCTCTTTGCAAGTCTTTCTACAGAAATGCTGCTGGCACAGCCAGTTCCTGCTAAAGTTGAGAATATCCCGAATCTGGTGACTTTTGGGAATGAGGCAGAAACTTACTGGGGAGACGATGATTTTAGCCAGGTTTTCTTTTTCATCATACCTGCAGAGTATTCCGATCCGGTGTACATAAGGGTTTTTGATCCTGACTGTGGCGGAAAAGTGGATGAGATAAATATGGGATTTAATACGCGTACGGAGTTTTCTGTTTATGGTGGAGCCTCATGCTGGTCGGATAGGGATGCCCAGGGAACACAACCTATAGGGAATTATAAGAGCGGAAATCTCCTGGCCTCAAAAATTTTTGGAATCGACCCAAAATGGGATAATAAATGGTACACATTCGGACCTTTCGATCCGCATGATGGTGAATTTTCAGAGGAATTTAATGGATATTATTTTAAGATGATTACTGAAGGAATTTCCGGAAATGACGGAAACCTGTATCGGTATTACCTAAGTACAGAAGAAGACAGAAATGTAAGTGTGGAAGGTGGAAATGCCTTCACTTATGAATATACTTTCAGGCTTTGGAATGATACGGTTAATATCTCCCACATTTACCCTTATGTTGAGGAGGGAACGGTCAGGGTTAAACAGAGGAATTTTGACTGGGACAGCGATGGTAGAATTGATATATACTCTGTAACCCGGAACAATTCATCTGCTGCAGTTTCGGGTGAGGACTTCTGGTCTGAATCAGAAATTGTTATTATGGAGGGTGAAATTGGAAAATCCCTTGATTTTCAGTTTGTAAAAAGGAAAAATCCTATGGTAGTCAACAATAACGTTGTGATTACCACGATGAACCAATATGAAGAAAACTTAAGATTTTTCACCAAACCTATCGGAGGAGTGCCAAAATATAAATCCGAAGCAATAGTGGAGCCCGACGATAATTAATAACAATAATCAATTATTTCATGTATATTCGTAACTACATGTTCAGAAGTTACCTGTTAATTTTTTTGGTAGTTGGTGTAATTCAGGGTGCATCTTCACAGGACTCTTTTTTCAGAAACTTTTCTACTGATACGGACCCGGCTTTAACAAATCGTTTTATCAACACAATTATTGAAGATAATAACGGTTTTTTGTGGGTAGGAACAGGTTCCGGATTAAACCGCTTTGACGGACTGAATTTCAGATCGGATTTTTTACCGGATTCGTTAAGTGAGATTAACATCAATTGCAGTTTTAAGGATTCTGATAATAAACTGTGGTTTGGGAGTAAAAATGGTCTGGTGCTGGTCTTTGATGGTACCGGATTTTCAATTTTATCACTCAGGGATTTTACTTCAAATGCAGTTACAGGATTTGTGGAGACTGAAGATCAGTTTGTTGTTATTTCAACACAAAATAAGGGATTGGTCATTACAAATATGGCAAACCCGGGAGAGCTGAGCCACATACTGCTTGATCAAAAACTTATTACATCCATTGGGAAAGCTCCTGACGGAAAACTTTTAGTTGGTTCAAATGATGGCTTATATATTTATTCCATGCCGGTTGGAAAACAGGCTCCTCAATTCATACGCAAAAGTGCTGAGATTCAGGAAACAACCATTCAGCTGATAAATTCAGGAAATACACCGGGGATTGTTTTTATTGGAACTGCTGATAGGGGGGCGTATATCCTTCATACCGGAAAAAATGGCAGGGGTTTCGAAGTATTTCCACTTGCATCTGATGAAGAATTAGCACAGATTAATGTAAAATCATTGATTGAAGACAATGACCATAATATTTGGATTGCTACCTCCCGGCAGGGGCTGTTGAAAATTAAAACGCCGTGGAATAATCCTGAGAAATTAAATGTTAAGTGGTATGATAAGCAAAACGGCCTGGAAAGTAATAATACACGTGCCCTGATTCAGGATTTTGAGGGAAATATCTGGGTGGGGACCTATGGAAAAGGATTGTGTATGTTCCTTGACGAAGCCCTTTCATTTAAGAAGTTTGATAAAGACATCCCCGGAGAAAGCATAACTGCAGTGGCGGAAGATGAAGCTTATTTTTATTTTGCAGGGGATAACGGAATACAGAAGGTTGATAAAAAAACAAACCTTGAAGTCAGTAATTATTCTGTAAAGAATGGTTTGCCGGAAGATGTTATTACCTCATTGTATATGGACAGTACCCTGGGAGTTTTGTTCATTGGTACTTCCTCTGAAGGAGTTTACAGTATTTTAGTCCGAACCGGGAAGGTAAAACGATTTTTTGTTTCCAGAGATAAAAATGAGCGGTCAGTAAATTACATAACGGGAAAAGGTCATTCTTTGTGTGTTGCAACCGGGAACGGACTTTTCCTTTTCGATCTTAATACGGGAAAAAAAGATCACCTGTCGGTTTCTTCCGGACAACTTCCACATAATGATGTACATCAGGTTTTCATAGAAAGCAATAATAAAATCTGGCTTTCTACTTCAAGCGATGACCTGTATTACCTGGAAGGAAGTGAACATATATTGAAAAAGTCAGGATTATTCAGAAAAAACGTGAGGTTTGATATAAATGCCATAAAGATTGGGGAAAATGGAGATGTCTGGGCCGTTACAAATGGTTTAGGTCTGATTCACATGTCGAAGGATTCGACAAACTTCATTACAACCCGTACCGGCCTGATGTCGGATTATTGTTACAGCCTGGTAATCGGTGGTCATAACGATGTTTGGGTGGGACACAGAAAAGGTTTTAGCAGGATAACCCGGAAAGAAAATGGTTACATGATACAGACTTACGGTAAAAATCAGGGCCTGACGGGTGATGCCAACGCAAATGCTTCCATTCGTATCCATGACGGAAGATTATTTTTTGGAACTACAAAAGGTCTGGTGATTTATAACGGGGAGAATGAAAATAAAAGTCTGAATCCACCAAAGGTGAATATTTTGTCACTTCAGTTTACAAGCGATAGAAATAATCTTAAACTGGAGATGTTACCTGAGGATAGACGAGTCTCATTGCCCTATGCCAGTTATAAGCTCCGTATTGACTATGTGGGGATAAGTTACAGGAATCCCGGGAAAGTTCAGTATCAGTATAAGCTTGAAAATTACGATTCAGACTGGTCTGGTCTTACTTCGGCAACTTCGGTTGAATTTCCAAGGCTTGATGATGGTGAATACACATTTTATTTAAAGGCCTTTAATTCAGAATACCAGACAACAGATCAACCGGCTAGTTTTGTGATTGTGGTGGTTAAAAAACCTTTTTGGAAAAGATGGTGGTTCTTTACAATTTTAGCAGTTGGATTCCTGGTTCTTGTGGTCGGGATCATTCGTATACGGGAGAGAAATCACAGATTAAAAGAGGAACGACTTGAAAAGGAACTGGATATAAGGACAAAAGAAGTAATCGAAAAGAAAGAAGAGCTGGAAGTTAAAAACCGTGAAATAACGGATAGTATTAATTACGCACAAAGAATTCAGGCAAGTATTTTGCCACCAACTTCAATACTCAAAGAGGGGTTTAAGGGTTCATTTACCTATTTTAAACCCAGAGATATTGTAAGTGGTGATTTTTACTGGTGGCATCAGACCGGAGCAGACAAGTATATTGTTATTTGTGCGGACTCTACCGGGCACGGGGTACCGGGTGCTTTCATGTCAATGATCGGTTCTACCCTCATTAAGGATATCGTGAATAGAAATCCGGGAATTAAACCCTCCGAATTACTGACCCTCCTGGATCAGGATGTTGTCGAATCTCTCAATCAAAGAATTGGAGAGGGTAAAGATGCCATTGATAATGAACATTTCTCCACAAGCGATGGAATGGATATAATTGTGTGTGAGGTGAATATAAAAACAAGGGTTCTCAGGTTCGCCTCCGCTATGCGCCCTATTGTAATGTATCATCAAGGAGAACAGTTATATATACGTGGAAACAGAAGCGCAATAGGAGGGGATGTTTTCCGGGATAAAATCTTCGATGATCAGGAGTTTCAGTTGGAAGAGGGAGATATTATCTATATGTTCAGCGATGGTTACCCCGATCAGTTTGGTGGCCCCATGGGTAAAAAGTTTAAAATGGCAAGGTTACGGGAGTTGCTGAATGAAATTCATAAACTTCCCATGGATGAACAATATAACATCATTAAGAAAAGTTTTGAGGACTGGCAGGGGGACCTGGACCAGGTAGACGATGTTTTGTTTATGGGAATCCAGATATAAGTTGGGTCTCATGAACCAATTTCTTCCATCGTTACAAGCCCGTTTAGTATAGCGTAAACCGTTTGACCGGATACAGTTTTAATCCCTAATTTTTGTGAAATGTTTTTTCTGTGGGTAATAACTGTGTGTGTGCTGATAAAAAGTTTATTGCCGATTTCTTTGCTTGTAAGGCCAAGTGCAATATGTCTCAAAATACTCTTTTCACGCTTACTCAATCCGGTTGATGTCACTTCCCTGGGTTTCCCGGATGTATATTTTAATACAATTTGACTAAACTGTTCTGTTAAATTGTTTTTGTCTTTGTAAAGGCTTATTATCTCATCACAAAAAGCTGGAGTATTTATGTGTTCATCGGTTTTAAGAAAAATAATTATGGGTTTTGTTTTTCCGTGTAGTTTCTGTATTTCCTTTAAATTTTTCTGATTCACTATTTCACCGGACAATATAACAAAGTCCGGTTTGTTTTTAATTATGGAAGCCAATAGCTCCTCTACCTCCGTATTCCAGACAACATCAATATCCTCTGATTCCTTCAGAACAAAGTTGAGTCCTTTAAGAATAATATAGGAAGTAGAAGCAATCAATACCTTTATTTTTCCCATAACTTCGAAGTCAGATTAGATAGCATTTGTTGTATGGATTGCCTTTTCCATTAGAATAACCTTGGGTATCAGTACATTATCTTCTATTCTGCTATGATCATTCATATCCTGTTCCAGAATAAATAAGGCAGACAAAACTTTGGAACAAAGTGCCTGGTTTTCCGGGGATGGAAGGTATTTTATTATTATATTTTTCAGGTCAAATAGTTTCTCCTCAATGTTATTATGCTCAGAACGATATTCGTCAATATGATATCCTTTTTGGGAAATCTGTTTTTGTTTGCTCTCCTTTTTTGAAAGATAGGCATTTTCCACCTCTGATGCATAAGGGAATACCGTTTCATCTTCTCTTGAAATATGACTGATCAGCTCTTCTTTGTATTCTTTGAAAAACGACCGGAGTAAATGAGCATGCTTATGATGGCCATAACATTTATTTACCATCTGATCTATAAGCTGTTCGATTTCAGGAATTTTTTCTGTCAGATAGTATTGATGGGTTTTACTCAGATAATCAATAATTAATTTGATAGAGAATCCCTGCAAATGTTTCCCAGGGAAATACTCTTTATCATGAAAAGAATTAACAATCTCCAGAAAAAACTCAGTATTTACGGAGTTTTCTTTACAAACCTCAGCAATGGTTTTATCCCCGAATCCCAGCCGGATATCAAACCGGGTTATTACCGATACGAGCAGATAATTCAGATGTATCAGGTCAGCCATTTTTTTATCGGCGGTAATCATAGGTTTTCGTTTTGTTTGTCAGTTTTATTAAATATTATTCAAGGCAGTCCTTAAGAGAAAACTAATTTTTAATTTCAGGCAGGATAAAGAAAGGAGTGGACACAACATTACTTTCATGACCGGCCCGGTCTTTGATGTAAAAGTCGTATGATATAGTATCGTATGGAAAGGCAATATATAAAAAATCTACTTTTATAATTCCTTTTAATGATGGATCCTGACTTTCAGGTTCCAGATAAGGGATACGGTAATTGAGGGGTTGTTCAAGTTCCGGTTTAATGAGCTCACCCTTAACCATGGCCCACAAGGTGAAAAACATGTTGTAATAAGTGGTATCCTCCGGGTCTGTATCGTCCACAGGTTGTTTTAGCCCAATGTCTCCGTCACCATCTACAAAACTGAAAGAGACCTGGCCAACCAGCCCTTTATTTCCCAAAAGGTCAGTTGTATCCCTTAAATCAAAACTTTTGTATTCAATTTCGGGGATGATTGAATATACCTGTGTTTTTCTACAGGAGAAAAACAAAATCAATAACAATGAAATAAAAAATACAATGCCTGCTTTTTGTCGCATTTTACAAATTTACAATTTATCCTTAAAAACCCAGCAAAAACCATACCCGATGCCTTCCGGAAAATCATTTTTTTCTGAAAAAAATCTGAATGGGGACCCCTGTAAAATTAAAATTTTCCCTTATTCTGTTTTCGATATATCTTTTATAGGGCTCTTTGACATGCTCTGGATAGTTACAAAACAAGGCAAATGATGGTGCATGTGTCGGAAGCTGGGTAACGTATTTAACTTTTATTTCATGTCCCCTGTATGAAGGTGGATGATGTGTTTTTGTTGCCTCCAGTAGCAGATCATTTAGTTTGGATGTTGGGATTTTTTGCATCCGGCTTTTATAGACTTCCATGGCAGTTTCCAAAACTTTCTGAAGTCTGAGTTTGGTTAATGCAGAAGTAAATATGATGGGTACATCCTGAAAAGGAGCAATCTTTTCCCGTATTTTATTTTCAAATTGAACAGCAGTTGCTGTTTCTTTTTCAACCAGGTCCCATTTGTTTACAAGAATGACTACTCCCTTACGGTTTCTGTGTATCAGATTGAGGATGTTGAGATCCTGTGATTCAAATCCCAGTTGGGCATCCACCAGCAACAGACAGACATCAGAATTCTCAACTGCCGTAATAGCCCGCATTACCGAATAAAACTCAAGGTCTTCCCGGACTTTTCCTTTCTTACGCAAACCGGCTGTATCCACCAGATAAAAATCATGATTGTATTTATTGTACCGGGTGTAAATTGTGTCCCGTGTGGTTCCCGAAAGGGGTGTGACTATATTCCTTTCCTGGTCCAGTAATGCATTAACCAAAGAGGATTTTCCTACATTTGGCCTTCCTACGATTGCAATCCGGGGGAGTTGGAGTTCTTCCTCCTCCTTTGCTTCAGGCAGTTCTTCCACTACTTTGTCCAGCAGATCTCCGGTTCCGCTCCCGTTTGCCGAGGAAATGGTAAATAACTCTCCAATTCCCAGCTTATAAAACACATTTGCATCATACTGACGAATATGATTATCCACTTTATTCACTACTACAAAAATCTTTTTATCCGTTTTGCGAAGGATCTTTGCCAGCGCTTCATCAGGTTCCGTAATCCCTGTTTCTACATCTACCATAAAAAGGATGACTCCGGCTTCATCCATTGCTGTGATCACCTGTTTCTTAATTTCGTCTTCAAAGATATCATCTGATTTACTCAGATATCCGCCCGTATCAATCACCGTGAATTCCTGCCCGTTCCAGTCCGATTTTCCGTAATGCCTGTCCCTGGTGACTCCGCTGGTTTCATCAACGATGGCTTTTCTGCTTCGTGTCAGCCGGTTAAATAAAGTGGATTTACCTACATTTGGTCTTCCTACTATTGCAACTATATTTCCCATTTGTTTTCTCTAATTATAACCTAAATAGCGGGCTTTATGGTCATTAATTAGCCCGTATATAAAGTTAGTGCTTTATTCAGAATGTTCGAGTTCGAGGCCTGTGAAGTCTTTAAAACCAAGGAGTTTACTCTTGTAAATGACTGTTTTGAAGACGAGTATAACAATGAAATCGGACATTATGGACAAGCACTAATTATAACCCCATTGTTTAAGGTATCTTTCATTGTCCTTCCAGTCTTTTTTTACTTTCACAAACAATTCAAGAAAAACCTGTTTGCCAAAAAATGCTTCAATATCTTTTCTGGCCTCCGTGCCCACTTTTTTTAATGACTCTCCTCCTTTTCCTATAATAATTCCTTTTTGTGAATCGCGTGCAACAAATATTTTTGCTTCAATTCGAATTAGTTTCTTGTCTTCTTTAAAGCTTTCCACCTCCACCTCAACAGAGTAAGGGATTTCCTGCCGGTAAAACATTATGATCTTTTCCCGGATTATCTCAGAAACCAAAAATCTTTCTGTTTTATCCGTAAGCTGGTCATCAGGGAAATATGGCGGCGATTCAGGTAATTGTTTCAGAATTTCAATTAAAACAACATCCAGATTCACTTTTTTCAATGCAGAAACGGGTATGATCTGAGTATCCGGAAAAATCTCCATCCATTTATCAACAACTTCCTTTAGATTCGTATCTGCCTTAAGGTCTATCTTATTGACAAGCAGAATGATAGGAGCATCAACCTGTTTCAGTTTATAAATGAAATCTGTATTTTTGTCAGGGTCATCCAGATAATCCGTTACATACAAAATTACATCGGCATCTTTTAGTGCTCCGGTAGAGAACCTCAGCATGCTTTCCTGAAGCTTGTATTTTGGTTTCAGAATCCCGGGTGTGTCAGAATAAATGATCTGATAATCATCACCGTTTACAATCCCCAGAATCCTGTGCCGGGTTGTTTGTGCTTTTGAGGTAATGATGGATAATTTATCTCCAACCAGGGCATTCATTAGGGTTGATTTGCCCACATTGGGATTCCCTATAATATTTACAAAACCTGATTTAAACCCCATGTTTGAGTACTTTATTTTTTTGCAAAGATAACAAATATACCAAGATACTTTAAATGTATGATCTGGGTTCAGACGTTCGTGGTGCTTAAGAGATTTTACATCTTGAAACTTAAGGTAAATTTAAAAGCAAAATTATCAATGGTCTTTGGCAGTGTGTACGGACCATAGCGATAAAAAACTCCAAGTCCGTAACCGATAAAAAACTGGTTGAGCAGATTGTTGATCAGGATGCCCGACTCATAATAGCCTTTATCCATTATTTTGAACTGAATGTCAGAATGATACTCAGGATGAGACAAATAACTTACACCAAGGTTTGAAACAAGCAGGATATCCGGCTGAAACCAACCGGCCTTGAATAGCAATTTTCCAAAATTCTGTCTGAAAAAGAAAGAGAAAAACCTGTCCGATAAAAATTCATTCATACGCATGGTTCCGAAACTGTTTTCAGTTTCAATGGTGAAACTTTTGTAGCTGCCTCTTCCGTTATACATTACAGAATAAGGGGCATTCCCTTTCATGATGCCTGCATCAATACTCAGGCTTGTTGTTCCCAGTGAACGGGTGGTGAATTTTTGTGTAAGTCTGAATTCAAACTTACTGTAATTAAATTCTCCGTTTAAAAAGTTCAGGCCCTGAATGTAGTTCCCGTAAAAGACCGGATATTTTGTTCCCAGCGAAATTCTGCCCTGGGATGATTGAAAGAAATTTTCCTTATAGGCAAAACGCAAGCGTATGCCGGCTTCGGTGAATGTCCCCTGGTTGATGAATTGCGGTGGTTGCGACCCGGGGATATGGTATAAATATGGATACCAGAAGGTAGTTTGCGAATTAGAGAAAAATAACCGTGCCCGTACATATTGAAACATACGGAAACCAAAGGAGGCTTCCCATAAACTTACCCTGTCCATCTTTTCAATCAGAAATTGCCTGAAAAAGTCAGAATCAAAGCTTCTGGTTGTCTTGTAGAATTTATAAGATCCTGATTCCCTGACATCATCCAGATAACTTGCCTGCAAATCCATTTCCAGTTTTTTCGAAAGGACCCATTTTGCATTTAACCCGTATTTTATCTCCTTGTCTTTGAAGCCATAGGCAAAATGCCCTCCAAAAAAGATCCGGTCTGATAGTTTGTCATTGGTAATTCCGCCTATTCCAAGCCTGAATCCTTCATAACTGTTATAGTTGAGGATTGATCCAATATCAATATTGAAAATGGAAACCGGAATATAGCCATTAATTAAAGTTTTTGTCATAAATAACATCCGGTCAAAATGCTCCGCCTCTCCAAGGCTGTCAATTACCTGGTAAGTAGTGCTGTCTTTGGAGCTGAGAGGTGCATTTCTGTAACTGCGCCAGAAGCTCTCATTCTTATAATATGCATTTTTGTTTACTTCCAGTACAACACTGTTAAATTTATTATAATCCAGATCGGGATACAGAGTGATGTCCTGAATATAACTTTTTCCAATTCCGATCACCTTAACTTTTTTTCCTTCTGACTCTGCAGTATGCGAGGGCCTTGTATCTTCCGGGTCGATTAAGATAATGTCTGTATTTAATTGAACAGGAAACCATTGCTGATGGTCCAGAAACTCATATTTTTGCTGGATCTTTATTTTAAATAAACCTCTGTTTTCGGCTGCTTCAGCAACTACATTCTGAATGCCATACATATTGGAATTCACATACATAAACCCTTTGAGTCCTTCAAAGTTTTTTCCTTTTTTAGGCTGAAATGAAATAATAAACAGGGTATCATTTGTTTCTGTGAACAAGGTATCTCTTAAAATGAATAAATACTTGTTTTTACTGTTTTTACTGATTGGACTCAAAAATTTATGATCAAGAATAGTTATAAAATCATTGTAAAATGAAAAAGACTGCAGCTGACTGGCCAAGAGAATAAATGAAGGACTCTGGAAACCTGAAACTTTGGATGCGATAACATTTTCATAATTTTTATCAGGGTAAATATAATCCCGTTTGCTTACAGATTCCATTAGGAAGAGATGCTGTTTGTCAATCAGGTTTTGCAGTTGAACCATTACAGTGTCTTTTTTAACCGAATCAACTGAAGAATGAAGTGAATCCCCTGGCTCAGGAGGGAGATCCAGTGTGAAATACAATTTGTTATAGGAGGTATATGAAAAGGAGCGGATTTTTTCAGGATTGTTTATTTCTCTGTATTTGTAAACCTGATCAATAATTCTGTGCGCCGGATTTATACCGGGAATAACCTTGATTTCATCAATGCTATAAGCTTTTTTCTGCATCCGGATGATCAGCCCTTTTCTTTTAGTTCCCGGATCAAGGACCAATGTTTCATAGCCTATGTATGAGAATTTTAACCGGGTAACCGGAACCCTTGTGTGCAGCTCAAAAACGCCATCAATATTACTTGTGGTACCTTTTCCGGTATCATTGTAAGTAATATTTACAAAAGCCAGTTGTTTTCCGGTACCGGAGTCCACAATCACCCCTGAAACAAACTCTTCTTCCTGAGCCTTCAGTGCAAATGCATTAAGCATAAGCACCAGAGGTAGCAGTAAGTAAATTTTGGATTTGTGATTTGTTCCGCTCATGATTCAGCTCTGGTAATCGGTTTACTCAGGATTTGGAATTATTTATACGAGCCTCGTTTTAAGATGGAAATCTCTTTGTCTGAAAGGTATCTCCATTTACCCCGGGACAATCCTTTTTTTGTTAAGCCTGCAAAATATACCCTGTCCAGCTTTTCAACTTTATATTCCAGAAATTCAAAGATACGCCGTATGATCCGGTTTCTTCCGGAATGGATTTCAATTCCGATTTGTCTTTTGTCTTCCGGGTCAATATAGTGAATGGAGTCAGCCTGAATAAAGCCATCTTCCAATGTGATTCCTTCGGCAATTTTTTCCATATCCTTCCGGAGGAGCTGTTTATTAAGGCTTACCTGATAGATTTTTTTCTTCTGATGGCTTGGGTGAGTCAATTGTTTTGTAAGGTCACCGTCGTTCGTTAAAAGTAAAACTCCCGTTGTCATTCGGTCAAGCCGGCCCACCGGATAAATTCTGGCATTCGGAGCCGATTTTATGAGAGAGAGAACCGTTTTTCTACCCTGTGGGTCATCTGTTGAGGTGATCACATCTTTGGGTTTGTTTATAAGGATGTATATTTTTTTTTCAGGTTCCAGGTCTTTTCCTTTAAACCTGACTTTGTCTGAGGAGGTAATCTTCGTTCCCAGTTCCGTAACTTTCTTTCCATTAATGGTAATGAATCCCGATTGAATGATCTCGTCAGCTTCACGGCGGGAACACAAACCTGAATTTGCTATATATTTATTAAGTCTGATCCCATTTTTTTGTGAATTAACCACATTTTCCCCCTGGGATTGTTTTCCCTGGGAGTGAACAGACTTGCCTGTCCTTCTCTTACGGGGCTTATTCTCACTGCCTTTAAAAGTTCTTTTCATTCATCTGAGTATTACAATTTTTTATACTATTTTTGGATTCAAATTTAGCATTTCAAAAATGAATTAAAGTATAATACTGCATTCGTTTAGTTAAAGCGTATATTTTTTATGTAATTTTTGAAATGAAGTTTAATCAATAAATACATTTATGACCTTAATTAAGTCTATTTCTGGAATTCGTGGAACCATTGGAGGGGATCAGGGAACAAACCTTACTCCACCGGATGTGGTAAAATTTGTAACTGCCTATGGAAGATGGCTTAAAGAGAGAAATAAGAAGCCAGGGTTAAATGTGATTGTGGGAAGAGATGCACGGATATCCGGGCCCATGGTAAGCCATCTGGTAACAGGTACTTTAATGGGAATAGGTGTGGATATTACCGAGATAGGGATGGCTACAACTCCAACGGTGGAAATGGCAGTGATCCATGAAAAAGCAGATGGGGGAATAATCATTACTGCCAGTCATAATCCGGGAGAATGGAATGCCTTGAAACTTTTAAATGAAAAAGGAGAATTTCTTTCAGCTGGGGACGGAGAAAAAATCATACAGCTGGCATCAATGGAAAATCATAATTTTGCCGGAGTAGGTGAGCTGGGAGTTGCATTTCACCCGGGAGCCTGGCATAAAAAGCATATAAATAAAATTCTGGATCTTGCATTGGTTGACATGGAAGCGATCAGAAAAGCTGATTTTACAGTAGCCATTGACTGTGTAAATTCTGTTGGAGGTCTTGTGATACCGGACTTGATGGAAGCATTGGGTGTTACAAAAGTGGTAAAACTATATTGCGAAGCAAATGGGGAATTCCCCCATAATCCGGAACCATTACCGGCGAATTTGAAGGATATTTTTAACCTTGTTAAAACTACCGGGGCAGATGTCGGTTTTGTTGTGGATCCGGATGTGGACCGGTTAGCAATTGTAAATGAAAATGGTACGTTTTTTGGCGAAGAATATACTTTGGTTGCTGTGGCTGATTATATTCTTCAAAATACACCGGGAAATACAGTTTCCAACCTGTCTTCAACCCGTGCACTAAAAGATGTTACGGAGCCTTACGGAGGCAGATATTATGCTTCAGCCGTTGGAGAAGTAAATGTGGTGGAAGAAATGTATAAACAAAATGCTGTTATTGGCGGAGAAGGAAACGGAGGCGTGATTTATCCGGAATTACATAGTGGCCGTGATGCATTGGTTGGGATTGCTTTGTTTCTTTCACATCTGGCTAAATCAGGTCTGAAATGTTCGGAGCTCAGGAAAAAATATCCGGATTATGCGATTACAAAAACAAAAGTAGAATTAAGTGAGGATTTGAATTTTGAAGAGGTGGTTTCGGCCATTCAGGATAGATATAAATCCAGTAAAATAACTACGATCGACGGGGTTCGGGTTGACTTTGACAAGGAATGGTTTCATATTAGAAAATCTAATACTGAACCTATTGTTCGCATCATTGCAGAAAGCATTTCTTTGGAAAGATCTGGAGCCTTGGTTGAAGAAGTAAGAAAAATATTTGACAGTTATAAATAAAATATACTTTTCCAGGAATAAAACAAAAAAAGCAAAGGTCTAATTAAACAAACCTGGTAGGAATTGTTAAATATTCTTAAAAAGCGATACTGCAGGGTGAAATGGTTTTTATTTATAAAAATTATATCATAGCTTCGGCACTTTGTTAAATGTTGCAAGCTTCCGGTATAAATTGGTCGTTAATTGCATGTGATTTTAAAATATATTTTCACCTGATAATATCTTGGGAGATAGTAAATTAAAGAAATTTTCGGAATAAATTTTTATTAAAAAACAGACAACAGATGAAAAAATCATTAATTATAATTCTGGCTGTAGTTGTTGTGGCAATAGTTGGACTCGTTGTTTTTAACCGTTTAACCAGGAAAGATGACATTACGCAACTTGAAGCAGAGGTTATGCAGGGGGAGTTTGAGATTTTGGTTACGGTTACCGGAGAACTACAGGCTGAAAATTCTCAAAAAATTATGGGGCCGACTGAGTTGCGTACCAGCCGGGGACACAGGTTCTCACAAATTAAAATTCAGGACCTTATCCCCGAGGGAACGGTTGTTGATTCAGGAGATTATGTGGCAACACTTGACCGGTCGGATGTGACAAACCGTATCAAAGATATGGAAGATGAACTGGAAAAAAAGCAAACAGCTCTGATGACAACACGTTTGGATACAACCATGCAGCTTAGAAACCTCAGGGATGAACTGGTAAATCTGAGGTATAATATGGAGGAGGCTGAGATTACCCTGGAACAGTCAAAATATGAATCTCCGGCTGTTATCAGACAGGCACAAATTAGTTCTGATAAGGCAAAACGGGCTTATGAGCAGGCACAGAAGAATTATAAGTTAAAGGTGATCCAGGCAAAAGCTGATATGCGAAATGCTGAGATAAATCTTGCAAGGGAGCAAAGAGACTATGAGGATATGCAAAAGATCATAAATAAGTTTGTCATCCATGCACCTTCGGCAGGTATGGTGATATATCAAAAGGAGTGGGGTGGGCAAAAACGAAAGGTGGGGTCTATGATCAGCCCGTGGGACCTTACTGTTGCTACATTGCCTGACCTTTCTTCCATGATTTCCAAGACCTATGTTAACGAGATTGATATAAGTAAGATTAAAGTTGACCAGCATGTAAGAATTGGAGTGGACGCCTTTCCTGAAAAAAGCTATGAAGGAAAGGTTTTTGAGGTTGCAAATATTGGAGAACAACTTCCGAATACTGATGCAAAGGTTTTTGAGGTGTTAATAAAGCTTGATGGAATTGATCCCATACTGCGTCCGGCAATGACTACAAGTAATCAGATAATTACTGCTGTATTTGAAGATGTCCTTTATATTCCGCTGGAAGCTGTACAGTTTGAAGACAGCATCCCTATTGTTTATAAGAAAAACAAGACAAAGAGTGTTGTACTCCTGGGTGAATCGAATGAAAATGAAGTGATTGTTGAACAGGGGCTGGAAGCAGGGGACAAGATTTTATTATCCACCCCTGATAAACCCGAAGAGTATAAATTGATAGGAGAGGAACTGATACCTGTATTTAAGGAACGTGAACGTCAGAAAAAGCTCCTGGAAGAGAAAGCCAAAGCTGATGCGAATAATAAAAATCAACAGCAAATGAAACGAAGGCCGGGTAAGATGCCAAAAGGGATGACCAGAGAACAAATGAAAAAAATGAGATCTAAAAATTCTTCCGGCAAGAAACCACAAGTGGTTGTGAAAAAGACGGAGTCGGGAAACTGATTTTCGTGAACCGGATTTATCTTAAAGTTCTCACTGAATTTGTAAAAATTGTAAATCAATATACATGAAGCGTTATTTTCATGACATTGTTATCGCATTTGAAAGTATCCTGTCAAATAAATTGAAGTCAGTACTTACTGCTCTGGGTATAATTTTTGGAGTGGCTGCTGTAATTAGCATGCTTGCCATTGGCAAAGGTGCCCAGCAGGAGATTCTGGACCAGATAAAAATGGTAGGAGTAAACAATATAGTAATTACACCAATTGTAGAGGAGAAATCAGCGGATAATGAGAGTGATAGTGGAGATAATGGTGAACAAAAAAAGGAAAAATTTTCCAGAGGGCTCTCCTTGAAAGATGCGGAATCCATATTACAGATTATTCCTTCTGTTCAGAAAGTCAGCCCTGAAGTTTCTCTGAATTCGTTTGTAATGCAGTCGGGTAAGCGGTCTCCGGCAAAAATCATTGGTATTTCAAAAGACTATTTTGATTTGTATAATCTTAGTTTACAGGAAGGTACTTATTTTAATGATTATCAGGAGGATCATGGCATTCAGGTCTGTATAATAGGAGCCAATATTAAGTCAAAATTTTTCAGCCAGTCCGATCCGGTTGGACAATACCTTAAATTTGGAAATATCTGGCTGAAAGTTGTTGGAGTTTTGAAGAAAACAAATGTATCCCTTACCTCTTTTGAAAATTCCGGTGTAAATGTGTACAATGATAATATTTACATTCCTGTTAAAACAATGTTAATGCGTTTTCAGAACCGGGCATTGGTGAATACCAGGAATATGCAATCGGTTTCTATGGTTGTGATGGGAGGCTTTTTCTCTATGCGGAGCACCAGCCCCAGCCAGAATACCAGCAGTAATTACCATCAGTTGGATAAAATTATTGTTCAGGTTGCTGAAACCGAGCAATTAACTCCTACAACAGAGTTGCTTAGCCGAATGATACTGAGAAGGCATTCAGATGTGAAAGACTTTGAGATTACTGTTCCAGAACTTCTGTTAAAACAGCAGCAGAGAACAAAGGATGTATTTAATATTGTACTGGGAGCCATTGCAAGCATATCTCTGATTGTTGGGGGAATTGGCATAATGAATATCATGTTTGCTTCTGTTATGGAGCGAATTAAAGAGATCGGCACCCGCATGGCAATTGGTGCCAAGAAAAAAGATATTGTTGTGCAGTTTCTTTCAGAGGCAATTTTAATTAGTGTTACCGGAGGGTTTATTGGGGTGTTTCTGGGAATTGTAATTTCTAAGCTAATTACTTCTTTTGCAGGGATACTGACCATTGTTTCACCTTTTTCGGTATTGGTTGCTTTTGGTGTTTCAGCCATCGTGGGTGTAATATTTGGTTATTCCCCTGCGCAGCGGGCTGCCGAAAAAGATCCGATAGAATCATTACGTTACGAATAAATTTATAATAATGAGCAAGAAATCATTTGTTTATCTGTTCACAATTTTAACTTTTTTAGGTTTCTCGTTTCAGGGGATCTCCCAAACACAAAAGGTATTAACGCTGGATGAAGTTTTGAAAATTGCAAGGGATCAGTCCCCTCAGGCAATTCTGGCCAGGCACAAATTCCTTGGTCAATACTGGTCTTTCAGGACTTTTAAAGCAAAGTACAAACCTGCGTTGAATATGAATGCCACCCTGGCGGACTTTAACAGATCACTGGAGAAAGAATATGACTTTGGTACGGGTGAGGAATATTATGTCCAGAAGTTTTCCAACAACTCTTCATTAGGTTTAAGCCTGAGACAAAACGTTGGTGCAACCGGCGGGACCGTTTTTGCAACATCTTCATTGAGGAGGTTTGACAGATTCGGAGAGAACTCCAGTTCTCAGTATATTACAGTTCCGGCAAGCGTTGGTTTTTCCCAGCCTGTTTTTCAATTCAATCCGTTAAAGTGGGAGAAGAAAATTGAACCCATTAAATATGAAGAAGCAAAAAAATCTTATATAGATGATATAGAACAGGTAAATCAGAGAGCTGTAAATCTTTTTTTTAACCTTGCTTTGGCTCAGCTGAATCTGGAAATTGCAAATATGAATTATTCCAATGCCGATACGCTGTATAAAATTGCTATGGGTAGATACAATATTGGAACAATTGCTGAAGACGAACTTTTGCAGATGCAATTGAAATTTTTGAACGCAGGAGCTGATTTGAACCAACGTGAAATCGACCTGCAAATTCAGGAATTTCAGCTTCGGTCTTTTTTGGGTTATAACAATAATGTCCAGTTAACTTTACTGATTCCGAATGAAATCCCGGAATTAACAATTGATTTTGATCAGGCACTGGCACTGGCTTACGAGAATAATCCCGATATTCAGGGTATGGAGCGACAGCTCGTTGAAGCTGACCGGGATGTTGCCCAGGCAAAAGGAGAGAAAGGTCTGCAAGCTGACATCTTTGGTTCATTCGGATATACGGGGAGTGCAGATCAACTGGATGCTTCCTATAAAAATTTACTGGATGAACAAAAATTCAGGATCGGGTTAAATTTCCCCATTATGGAATGGGGCCTTGGCAGAGGGAGATTGAAAATGGCCCAGTCGAACAGAGAGGTTGTAAAGGTAAACGTAAGGCAGGAACGAATTGACTTTGATCAGAGTGTGTTGCTTTCGGTTGCACAGTTTAATTTTCAGGATGATCAGGTAAAGATTGCCGCAAAAGCAGATACCATTGCCAGGAAAAGGTATGAAGTTTCCAAACAACGTTTTTTTATTGGAAAAATTGACGTACTGGACCTGAATGTAGCAGATTCGGAAAAAGATGTTTCCAAAAGAAACTACATTAGTACGCTCAGAAACTACTGGTCTGATTTCTATATGGTAAGGAGGCTCGCCCTCTATGACTTTCTGAAACAGGAAAAACTTAGCGCAAACTTTGACGAACTGATAAGATAGGCTGTCTCCCTATCCTATAAGAATCATAGGAATACCTGAAATTTTCCTGACGATATTTTTGTTTATCACTTATCTGAGTCGAAGCCTGGCCTGGCATTTCATAAAATTTGTTAAAGGAGAAACAAAAATTCCAATATGTGTTTTACGACATATAATTAATGATCAATTTTAATTACTTTCGTAGCATGGTTGAAAAATAATGGATTTTTTTTAATTGGAAAGTACAGACAAGATATAATAAAATAACCTGTTTTAAAATTTAAAAAGATGAAAATAACTGTTATTGGTGCAGGAAATGTTGGGGCAACCTGTGCAGATGTACTCGCCCATAAGGAATTGGTAAAGGATGTGATTCTTCTGGATATTAAGGAAGGTATGGCCGAGGGAAAAGCCCTGGATATGTGGCAGGCAGCTGCCATAGAGAACTATGATACCCGTGTCACAGGGGTAACGAATGATTATGAAGCCACAGCCGGCTCCAGTGTGGTGGTAATTACCTCAGGAATCCCCCGTAAACCGGGAATGTCCAGAGATGACCTGATTTCAACCAATGCAAAAATTGTTAAGGACGTTACTGAGAATGCAGTTAAGTATTCTCCTGATGCAAAAATTATTGTGGTTGCAAATCCATTGGATGTAATGACTTATACTGCCTGTCTTGCATCTGGTAAGGATACCCGAAGTGTTTTTGGAATGGCCGGAATACTGGATACAGCACGGTTTAAAGCTTTTATTGCAACTGCGCTTAACTGTTCACCCAAGGATGTTCAGACTTTATTAATGGGAGGTCATGGCGATACAATGGTGCCGCTTCCCAGATATACAACAGTTAGTGGAATTCCTTTGACAGATCTTATGGACAAGGAAACCATTGATGCAATTGTTGACCGTACCCGTAAGGGCGGTGGAGAGTTGGTTAAGCTGATGGGAACTTCCGCCTGGTATGCTCCGGGTGCTGCCGCCGCCCAGATGGCCGAATCTATTATCCGTGACCAGCACAGAACCTTCCCGGTTTGTGTCGGGTTAAAAGGTGAGTATGGAATTCATGATATTTTTCTGGGTGTTCCGGTTAAATTAGGTTTAAATGGTATTGAAGAGATTATTGAAGTGGAACTGACGGATGATGAGAAAAAATTGCTGGATGAATCTGCAAATGCAGTGAAAGGCGTAATGGGAATCCTGGACGACATGAAATTCTTTAGCAATAAGTGCTGACCCTCAGATAGAAATATTGCTTTTTAGGGTAGAAGTGTCCTCTCAGGGCACTTCTTTTTTATTCAAATTAAAAACACAAAAAATTCTAAAAAAATTTAATATCTTTGCCCGACATTTTAAGTACCTTTTATTTAACTAAGTTTAAGAGAATTTAACAATCATTAGAAATGCGAAACAAAGGAGCTATTTTATTTTTAATCGTTACGGTAACAATTGTTATTATATATCATTTATCATTTACCGTTGTTACATCCCTGGTGAAGAAGGATGCTGCTGTCTATGCGGGGGGAGATTTGGTCAAAGAGTCGAATTATCTGGATTCCATAGCCAGTCTTACAAAAGATGAGTGGAGCTATCTGGGAAATACCTACAGGGAATGCCAGGAAAAAGAGATCAACCTTGGTCTTGACCTGAAAGGAGGGATGAACGTAATTCTGGAGATTTCTGTTGTTGATATCATAAAATCCTTGTCAAATTATAGTACGGATACAACTTTTGTTAAGGCCTTAAATCTGGCACAGGCTTACCAGAAAAACAGCCAGGAAGACTTTGTTACCTTGTTTGGAAGAGCCTTTGAGGAAGTTGATCCCAACGCAAGGCTTGCTGCAATTTTCAATACCATTGAATTGAAAAGTAAAATTGATTTTAATTCTACAAATCAGGATGTGCTGAATGTCATAAGAGATGAAACTGAGTCTGCAATTAGTAACTCTTTTAATATTCTGGAAAGCAGGATTAACCGTTTTGGTGTTGCACAGCCAAGCATTCAGAGAATTGGAAATCAGGGGAGAATAATGGTTGAATTGCCAGGTGTAAAAGACCCGGAAAGGGTTAGGAAACTACTCCAGGGAACAGCTAATCTTGAATTCTGGGAAACATATGAAAACAGTGAAGTCTCACAGTACTTAATGCAGGCAAATACCAAACTTAAGTCAATTCTCGGAACTTCACAGGCAAAGGATACAACTTCAGCAACTGAAGTAGCCGGCACGGATGAAACTAAGACTGAGACTGCAGACACATCAAAATCCCTGCTTGATATGATAGAGGCTGATTCCACGAAACAGCCGGAAGAAACACAGGATATTTCTAAATTTAAAGAAGAAAATCCTCTGTTTGCTGTTTTATACCCCAATACAACACGTGACGGACAATTTGTACCTGGTTCTGTTGTAGGATTTAGTCATTACAGAGATACGGCTTTGGTGAATAAATATCTTAATATGGAACAGATTCATGCCATTTTTCCCCGAGATCTGAAATTTGTCTGGCACTGGAAACCGTATAAATATGATGAAACACAAAATTTATTTGAACTTCATGCAATAAAAGTAACTACCCGTGATGGTCGTGCTCCGCTTGACGGGGACGTGATTACTGCTGCCAGGGAAGAATATGACCAGACAACCGGTGATGCTCAGGTTTCAATGAACATGAGTACCGAAGGTGCAAAAACATGGGCAAGAATGACCAGAGAGAATGTGGGGCGTTGTATTGCCATTGTCCTGGATGGTTATGTTCGTTCAGCTCCCCGTGTAAATCAGGAGATTAAAGGAGGAAGCTCACAGATTACCGGTGATTTTACCATAACAGAAGCCCAGGACCTTGCAAATATTCTGAAATCAGGTAAATTGCCTGCTCCTGCAAAAATTGCACAGGAGACGATCGTAGGCCCTAGCCTGGGTAAGGAAGCTATTCAGGCAGGTTTGAACTCATTCCTGATCGCATTTGTTATTGTACTTCTTTATATGATTTTTTATTACAGTCATCGCGCTGGAACTGTTGCCGACATCGCACTTGTTGCTAACATGTTTTTTCTGATGGGGGTTTTGGCTTCTCTGGGTGCAGTCCTTACTTTGCCGGGTATTGCCGGTATTGTTCTTACAATAGGTATGTCGGTGGATGCGAATGTGCTGATCTATGAACGGATTAAGGAAGAATTACTGGCAGGGAAAGGAATTAAACTTGCCATAAAGGAAGGATATAAAAATGCAAACTCAGCCATTATAGATGCAAACGTAACCACTCTGATTACCGGTGCTATTCTTTTCTTCTTTGGTACCGGCCCCATCAAGGGTTTTGCTACAACTTTGGTTATTGGTATTCTTACTTCTTTGTTTTCAGCCATTTTTATCACCAGAATTATTTTTGAAAAACTTTTGGATAAGAATGCCAAATTCTCCTTCTCAACAAAACTTACCGAGAATGCATTTAAGAATGCTCACATTAAATTTATTGAAAAAAGAAAAATATTTTATGTTGTTTCAGGTTCACTTGTTATAATAAGCCTTATTGCATTGTTCACCAGAGGATTAAACCAAAGTGTTGATTTTACAGGAGGTAGAACTTATGTGGTTCGGTTTCAGGAACCACATTCTACAGTTGAGGTTCAGGGTCTTTTGAGAGATGCGTTTGGGGAAGCTCCGGAGGTTAAGGTGTTTGGGAATGACAGGCAACTGAAGATTACTACCCAGTATCTGATTGATGAGTCTGAAGCAGATGACCAGGTTGAAGAAAAATTGTACGAAGGGCTGAAGCCTATTTTAGGACCTGATGTCAGCAAGGAAACCTTTCTGTCTGATTACAGAGAAAGTTCTCAGACAGTGGGGCCAACAATTGCCGATGATATCAAGGTCAGGGCTGTTTGGGTGATCGGACTGGCACTGATCTTTATGTTTATCTATATCGTAATAAGGTTCAGGAACTGGCAGTTTGGGATGGGTGCTATTCTGGCTCTTATGCATGATAGCCTTATTGTCCTGGGTATATTCTCTCTTGCAGATGGATTTTTGCCATTCTCACTGGAAATTGACCAGGCCTTCGTAGCAGCTATTTTAACTGTGGTTGGTTACTCCGTAAACGATACGGTGGTCGTGTTTGACAGAATCAGGGAATACGTGGGCCTTTACAGAAAGCGGGAAAGGTCGGAAATATTAAACCTGGCATTGAACAGTACACTTAGCCGGACGGTAAGTACCTCATTAAGTACATTTGTTGTGCTTCTTACAATTTTCATCTTTGGTGGTGAAGTCATTCGTGGATTTACATTTGCCTTAATGGTTGGTGTTGTTGTTGGTACTTATTCATCCTTGTTTGTTGCTACTCCTATTGTTTATGATACAATTAAAAAAGCTGAAACAACGCGTGTGTTGAAAGGAAAACGGAGGTAGTAAAAGAATTTACCATTAAATATTTAATAACCCTGCATTAAGTTTTTGTGCAGGGTTTTTTTATTCCCTCTAACTTTCGTAAATTCGCAGAGGATAATTAAGGATTTAAGTTACAGAAAAATGAGTAATTTATTATTTATAAGCGGGGGTGAAATCTTTATTGTAATGGTGGTTGTCCTGTTGTTATTTGGTGCCAACCGGATTCCGGAGATAGCCAGAGGTTTGGGTAAAGGCATGAATGAGTTTAAGAAGGCTACGGAAGATATAAAAAAGGAAATTAACGACAGTTCAGAAGGTGTGGTGGATGATATCAAAGAAATAAAAGACACCTTTGACGATATCAAATAACTGAAAAGCAATATTAATTTCTATCTTTATTCCTTTTAATTTCAAATCTGATCTCAAAAATTGGAGCTTCATTCTTTTATTGAACTTATTGGAGGATTGATCTTATTACTGGGAGGTGGTCATTACCTTGTTTCCGGAGGCGTATGCCTTGCGCGAAGGTTAAATGTGTCCACGCTGGTGGTTGGGCTTACGGTTGTTTCTTTGGGGACCTCTGCCCCTGAACTTCTGGTGAGTTTGCATGCTGCAATATCCGGCCATCCCGATATATCGGTTGGGAATGTTGTTGGCTCCAATATTTCAAATATTGGCCTGGTCCTCGGTTTGTCGTCTCTTATATTTCCACTTGTTGTTCGGTCCACTTCCATTAAATTTGACTGGCCGGTGATGATGTTAACCGGAGTTTTGTTATACTGGTTCGGTTTTGATGGGGAAATCAGCCGCTTTGAGGGAATGATTTTTTCGCTGGGACTTGCCCTGTTCATTGTGTATTCATTTGTTAAATCCGGAAAAGATAAAACGATTAAACCCGATGTCAGGGTTAAGTATAAAATGTCATTGCCAATGGCAATCTTTATTATTTTGGTTTCTTCTGCCGGGCTTTTATTCGGGGCAAGGATTCTTGTGAGGGGAGCAACGGATATAGCCCAGTATTTTCATGTGAGTGAAAGGGCCATCTCCCTTACTGTAATTGCAGTTGGGACCAGCCTTCCTGAACTGGCTACCTCGGTTGTTGCTGCTTTTAAAAAAGAAGCTGATATTTCAATAGGGAATATCATTGGTTCCAATATCTATAATACGTTTGGGATTCTTGGTCTTACGGCAGTAGTTAAACCGATTAAGAATATAAGTGAAGATATTATGAAAGAGGATATCATGTGGATGCTGGGTTTCTTTGTATTGCTTTTTCTTTTTATTCTTCCCATAAAGGGTGGAAAGATTACACGGTTAAAAGGAGTAATCTTTTTATTGATTTATGGTGCGTATATTTACATGGTCTTTAAATAATGAAAAATAAGGAAATGATTGTTGCAAGGAATATCGTTAAATCATTTGGTAGCTTACAGGTTCTTAAAGGGATTGATCTTAAGGTTGAAAAAGGTGAAATTGTTTGTATTATTGGTGAAAGTGGCGCAGGTAAAACAACTTTTTTGCAAATTTTGGGTACACTCGACCGACCGGATTCAGGGGAAATATTTTACAATGATATAAACGCTATGAACCTGAAAGAGAAGCAGCTTTCAAAGTTCAGGAATAAGAATATAGGTTTTGTTTTTCAGTTTCATCACTTATTACCTGAGTTTACAGCCCATGAAAATGTTTGTATTCCAGCATTTATTGCAGGTATGTCCAGGTCTGTAGCTGAGAAAAAAGCAAAAGATATTCTTCATTTTTTTAATCTGGATGATCGCCTGGATCATAAGCCATCCGAACTTTCGGGTGGTGAGCAGCAAAGGGTGGCAGTTGCCAGAGCACTGATCAATGATCCGGGGCTTATCCTTGCCGATGAACCTTCTGGAAACCTGGATAGCAGGAATAAGAAAGAATTGCATCAGTTACTTCTTAGTACCCGCGATAAATTTGATCAGACCATTGTCATCGTTACTCATGACAGGGAGGTGGAAAAGATTTCAGACAGGATTCTTACGATGAAAGACGGTGTAATTCTCCGATAACCCGCCCCCATGGATGTCATCGAAGATTTGAAAGAATTTCTGGAAGGAAAGGCAGCCTTTTACAACCGGCCTGAATTTATTGAATCGGACCCCATACAAATTCCGCATAGATTTGAAAGAAAGGAAGACATTGAAATTGCGGCCTTCTTAACTTCTGCAATTTCATGGGGGAGAAGAACCATGATCATTAAAAAAGCAGGGGAGTTAATGGGATTGCTGTACCACAACCCTTTTGAGTTTTTAATGAATGCAACAAAAGCAGATTTTCATCTGTTCCGTGATTTTCAATATCGTACTTTTAAGGATGGGGATGGCGGATATTTTATTAAATCACTACAGAATATTTATCTGAACTATGGGGGTTTACACGAGCTGCTTGCAAAAGGTTTTCATGACTCAGGAAGTATTAATGGGGCACTGGCCATATTCAGGGAAATATTTTTAAGTAAGTTTCCTCCACAACGTACTTTAAAACATGTGGCAGATGTAAACCGTGGCTCTGCTGCAAAAAAGCTGAATATGTTCCTGAGATGGATGGTCAGAACGGATAATCATGGAGTGGATTTTGGTATCTGGAAAGACATCCCTCCTTCTGCATTAATGATGCCATTGGATGTACATACGGGAAATGTGGCCAGAAAGCTGAATTTGCTGACCCGTAAACAAAACGACTGGAAGGCGGTGGAGGAAATAACCGGAAATCTCAGAGAGTTTGATCCTGATGATCCGGTAAAATATGATTTTGCCTTGTTTGGGCTGGGCGTTTTCGAAAATTTTTAAAAATACATGGATGAGTAATAGCTGGTTTCGTTTTAAGCAGTTTTTAGTGAAGCAGGGCAGATCGTCAATGAAGGTAGGAACGGATGGAGTTTTGCTTGGTTCCTTTGTCGATGTGGCAAATTCCAAAAAAATACTTGATGTAGGAACCGGTACGGGTTTGATTGCCCTCATGCTGGGCCAGCGGTCCATAGCACAGATTGATGCGGTAGAAATTGATGAAAATTCTTTTCTTGATGCATTTGAAAATACAGAAGCATCTCCATGGAAAGACAGGATAAATGTTTACCATTCCTCTTTTCAGGAATTTGCCCGTAATTTTCCTCCCTCAGAGGAAAAATATGATCTGATTGTATCAAATCCTCCTTATTATCACAAATTACAAGAAGCACAACTTACAGGCCGGCAGATCGCACGCCATCAGCAATTATTACCTGAGAGGGATTTGTTGTATTATGCAGATAGGATTCTTAAGCCGCAGGGGAATTTATGGGTAATTAAACCCTATGAAAGATATGAGGAATTTAAAGAATCAGGCAAGAAATATCATTTGTTTCCTGTTTCTGAATTATTGGTACGTTCAGCACCGGAAAAAGAAGTGTCCAGGATCATTCTTAGGTTTGCCAGAGAAAAGAAAAGGGTGGAATCCGGAGAATTGATTATTCAAAAAGAGAACAGGGAATATTCGGACGAATATGTCAGGCTTACACAGGAATTTTATTTATAAAACCGGCCCTGCAGCTTCTTTTTTCTCAAGCTCCAGCGTAACTTTTTCCCATTCATCAATTCTGTTCGCAAGGTCATTTTTTAACTGATCGTATTCTGTATAAAAAGCGGGCTCAAAAACCATTGTTCCGGTATTATGGGCATCCTGCAACTGCTTATCTTTGCTTTCTATCATACTTTCCAGTTTTTCTATTTCAACCTCAAGAAGTTGAACTTTGTTCCGGAGTTTGCGAAGAGCCTGTTCATGCTTTTTCCCTGCCTCATACCGGGCTTTGGATGTTTTGTTTTTAGATTGTACAGGCTTTGCAGTTTTATTTTTATTCAGTTCACCCAGGGTATTCAGGTTCCGTTTTTCAAGGAATTCAAAGATACCTCCAAAATGTTCTTTAACCTGTTTATTTTTGAATTCAAAAACTTTTTGAACCAATCCATCCAGAAAATACCGGTCGTGAGATACCAGGATTAGTGTTCCGTTGTAATTGAGCAGGGCCTGTTTCAGAATATCCTTAGACTGAATGTCAAGGTGGTTGGTTGGCTCATCCAGTACCAGTAGGGATGTGGGTTTTAAAAGTAATTTTATCATAGAAAGCCTGGACCTTTCACCTCCGGACAGTACTTTCACCTTTTTGTCTGCATTTTCGCCTCCAAACAAAAAAGCACCCAGGATGTTCCGTATTTGTGTTCTGATCTCTCCCGTGGCTTCGTCATCAATTGTCTCGAATACAGTTTTATTTTCATCCAGCAGTTCATCCTGGTTTTGAGCATAATATCCTATACTTACATTGTGCCCAATCTTGCAGATACGGGTATGTTCCAGTTTTTCACTTATGATTCTTGCAAGGGTGGTTTTCCCCTCACCGTTTTTCCCGACAAATGCCACCTTTTCTCCTCTCTCAATCGTAAGGCTTACATCTTTGAGTATAAGATCCTGTCCGTATCTCTTGGATAAGCCATTGACTCCAACCACGATATCCCCTGATCTCGGTGCAGCAGGGAACCTGAAATGAATACTTGATTCGTGCTCTTCAATTTCTATTCTTTCCAGTTTCCCGAGTTGCTTAACCCTGGATTGAACCTGATTTGCTTTTGTGGCTTTGTAACGGAACCTTTCAATGAAATCTTCTGTTTTTTCAATGAGCTTTTGCTGGTTATTATAGGCAGCCTGTATCTGTTCTTTCCGTTCTTCCCGTAGTATCAGGTATTTTGAATAGGGCACGTTGTAATCATTGATTTTGCCAAGGCTTATTTCAATGGTTCTGGTGGTTACCCTGTCAAGAAATGTACGGTCGTGTGAGATCAGCAATACTGATTTCGGATAGTTTATTAAAAAGTTTTCAAGCCAGATGATGGATTCAATATCCAGATGATTGGTAGGTTCATCCAGAAGCAAAACATCCGGCTTGCTGAGAAGAACCTTTGCCAGTTCAATCCTCATTCTCCATCCACCACTAAATATTGCCGTAGGTTTCTCCAGATCGCCTTTCTTAAATCCAAGACCAACCAGGGTTTTTTCGACTTCTGCCATCATATTACCGCCTCCCAAAATGTCAAATCTTTCATGAGCTTCCGTCAGTTGATGGATTGTTTTCAGATAGGCTTCAGATTCATAGTCATCTCTTTCCTTAAGTTTCAGGTTGAGTTGATGTATCCGTTTTTCAAGGAATCTGATTTCTTCAAATGCGCTGATTGCCTCTTCGAGAACAGTACCCTGATTATTGAGAACCATTTTTTGAGGTAAATAGCCTGTAACGTACTCCTGAGGAACAACTACTTCTCCCACATCAGGAGAAATCAGTCCTTTAATGAGTTTTAGAATGGTGGATTTGCCTGCGCCGTTTCTTCCTGCCAGGGCAACTTTCTCCCTGTCCCTGATCATAAACGAAACCTTGCTGAATAAAGGAATGCCTCCAAAACGAATTGTTACATTGTCAAGTGAAATCATACATGCAAATTTGACCTGGCAAATATAGCTAAATCTGATAAGATGAAACCGGTATTTTTGAAAGATAGTTTCAGATCTGCAGTTTTTAGAAAAACATTTAATTTATCTCTATCTTTGCATAAAAATAGTTGTTTTGGGACGAAAAAGGAAAAAAATGCCTCTGCTGGAACAGGTTGGGGTAACAGATATAGGAGCGGAGGGAAAATCGATTGCACGTATAGATGAAAGAGTAATCTTTCTTACAAATGCGATTCCGGGTGATGTGGTGGACATTCAGGTAAACCGGAAGAAAAAAAACTTCATGGAAGGATATCCGGTAAAATTTTACAAATATTCTGAGGACAGGGTAGAACCTTTCTGTGAACATTTTGGGGTTTGTGGTGGGTGTAAATGGCAGCAGTTGCCTTATGAAAAGCAATTGTTTTATAAGCAAAAACAGGTGGCTGACCAGCTTCAAAGGATTGGGGGTTTGAAAGAAGAAGAACTTAAAATGATGCAACCAATTTTGGCATCACCGAAAGACAGATATTATCGGAATAAGCTTGAATTTACTTTTTCAAATAAGCGATGGGTCACTAAGGAGGAACTGGAATCCGGCGAAGAAATTCATGAAAGAAAAGGATTGGGCTTTCATATTCCGAAGATGTTTGATAAAATCCTGGATATTCAGAATTGCTACCTGCAACCGGAACCATCCAACGAAATACGTGCCTGGTTCCGGGAGCATACAAAAGGTGCGGAATATTTTGATATACGCGAGCATAAAGGATTGATGCGAAACCTGACAATACGTACAGCAAATACGGGTGAAGTGATGGTGATGGTGGCCTTTTATGAGAATAATGAATCTTACATTCAATCATTGCTTTCATCATTTGTAAAAGATTTTCCACAAGTTAATTCGGTAATGTATGTGATAAACTCAAAGGCGAATGATACGATTCTGGATCAGGATATTTTATTATTCTCGGGAAAGGATTATATTGTTGAAAAAATGGAAGATCTGGAATTCCAAATCGGGCCAAAGTCTTTTTATCAGACCAATTCAGAGCAGGCTTTATCACTGTATAAAACAGCCAGGGATTTTGCCGGTTTAAAGGGGGATGAAGTTGTGTATGACCTTTATACAGGTACAGGGACCATTGCTAACTTTATTGCAGGCTCAGCGGCAAAAGTGATTGGAATCGAATCGGTTCCGGAGGCAATTGAAGATGCAAAAGAGAACTCAGCCAGGAACCATATTTCAAATACTGTTTTTCTTGCAGGGGACATGAAAGATGCTTTTGATCCTGAACTGATGCAGGAACACGGAAAACCTGATGTTGTAATCCTTGACCCTCCCAGAGCCGGGGTGCATCAGAATGTAGTTGATAATCTGATTCATGCAGCTCCTCAGAAGATTGTTTATGTAAGTTGTAATCCTGCTACGCAGGCCCGGGATATTAAATTGCTTGCCGGTCATTATTCCATTACGGGAATACAAGCAGTAGATATGTTCCCACAGACCCATCATGTGGAAAATGTTGTTCTGCTGGAACGGGAAAAAGACAGGGAATAACTGATATCTTCCCACTCCAGCCGGATTTCGGAGTCTGTTTTATCAAACCGGAGTTTTTACTCCCGGGAAATTTTTCTTAAAATCAACCCAGTAATCCTTTATAGATGTTTTTATTTCTTTATGAAGCAGAAGGAGACCTATGAGGTTTGGAATAGCCATTAATACAATGGTAATATAAGATAAAGACCAGATGATGGTTGTATCGGTAAAGGATGCAAAGAAAAATCCTGCAACATATAAAAAACGGTAATAAATTACATAATTTGGTCCTGCGAGATAAGTAATTGCCCTTCCTCCGTAATAAGACCACGAAATGGCTGTGGAAAAAGCAAATAACAACAAGCCAATAGAAACAATGTATTTACCATAATCACCCAAAAAACTGTGTCTGAAAGCTTCAGTAGTTAGTGGTGCACTGTGGATCAACGATTTCCCTTTAACAACAATTTCTCCTGACTGGTTGTCCAGTTTGCCGTTTTTTACACTAACCTCACCGGTCATCAGATCTTTCCCGTAAAAATATTGCACATCCTCGGCAACTGAACGGGAATTAATGAGGGTAACGGCATTTGTCATTTTCCCTTCTTCAATATTCAATTTGCCGGTATATAAAGGAAGTGATTCTTTGTGAAATAAGAAATGGTTCAGCTTTTCCTGGTCAGTTGGGATTTTATCGTTAAAGGTTCCGTCCAAAAAAGTCATGTCGGTTACCTGAAACTGATTTTCAATTTTTTGATTCCAGACTCCGGATGAAAGCAAAACCAGTCCGGTGAGCGTACAAATTATTATGGTGTCTATAAAAGGTTCAAGAATAGCGACCATTCCTTCCGAAACAGGTTCATGTGCCTTGGCAGCTGCGTGTGCTATGGGTGCTGAACCCTGCCCGGCTTCATTGGAAAAAAGTCCTCTGTTGGCACCCCTGTTAAATACAAAGGCAAAACTGGCGCCCAGAAATCCCCCGACCGCTGCCTGTCCGGTAAAAGCATACCTGAAGATTGAAAGAAAAGAAGGAATGATATTCTCATAATTTGAGAATATAACAAAAGCTGCTCCTAAAAAATATAAAATAGCCATGGCCGGTACCAATCGGGAAGTTACTTTGGCAATTCTTTTGATCCCGCCAATTATTACCATTCCAAGCAAAACGGATAGAATTGCTCCGGTAATTATTTGTTTTAAACCAAAGGTCGTGAAAACAGAGTTGGAAATACTGTTAATCTGCGGTAAATTACCGGTTCCGAAAGAAGAAAGAATAGTAGCAACGGCAAAAAAACCACCCAGCCATTTTCCTGTCTGCAAAACTTTATTGTTCTTTAGTTTAATATTTAATCTTTTTTTCATGTAATACATGGGACCTCCGGAGATGGATCCGTCGGGCAGGATGTCCCGGTATTTATGAGAGATGGTGACTTCAACAAATTTTGTAGTCATTCCAAAAAAAGCAGTAACAAGCATCCAGAAAAGTGCGGCTGGCCCTCCCAGGTGAATGGCCAGTGCTACCCCGGCAATATTCCCGGTACCAACTGTTCCGGACAGGGCTGTAGATAAGGCCTGGAAGTGAGAAGTATCTCCTACATCCGTTTTTTTATCAAATTTCCCTTTTACTATGTTTATGGCATGTTTAAAATAGCGAATCTGAGGGAACCCCAGATAAATAGTGAAAAAAATTCCGGTACCCAGAAGAAGAAATACAAACCACCAGTGTCCGCCCATATAAGAGTCGAGCTGGATTAAAAATGCATTTGCCTTTTGAATCATTAAGCTTGGTTTTTTAGGATTAAGGAAACAAATGTAACAATAATGATAAAAATACCGAATGTAACTTTGAGAATTTGAAGGATAAAACGGATATAAAAAAAGAGTTTCCGGAAACCCGGAAACTCTTAACCCCTAACTTTATCCCCAACGGATAATTTAAACAACCAATTAATTTATAAGAAATCGGTTTTTATTATTTAACCCGATAAGTTAAATACAATGATTGTGCCATAAATTGCAATGTGCATAATATCAATTCTATACGGGTAATTGCGAAAATTTCCATGTTTTCAAATACGTACGGTTATGATACAATGGAAGTTCGATTTCGTACAATTTGAACAAAGTTTGAAAGATTTGCCGGGGGGTTGAATATTCGATATTTAAATAAATATAATAACCCAACTACATTGCCGGGGAAAACCAACTATAACCTTTTTCAGGGTATTTCGTAAACTAATTATTAAAACAAATTGACTTCATGAACCTGATTAGGAAAATATTCATTATTATCCTTACTTTTTCTATGGTTTCCTGTGTGACCATCTCCATACAACCAAAGAAAAAGAAAAAGAAGCGATCACATTTCCAGCATGTGGAAACTACCCATCTTGGGAAAAATAAATATTTCTTTTCAAAAGATTATCAGCGAAAGCTGTCAAAACGTGCAAAGAAGAACCGTAGAAAGTAAACCGAATCTGAAAAACAGATTCGGTTCTTATTCTAATTTAACTGTTTTATTGTAAATTTCCTCCAGATACCGTGCAGCTCTCAGGTAATATACCCTTGATTCCGGATCGCTATCTTTGAGAAGAGCACTGATATCGTCCTTAAATAAAATCCTTATATCCTGGGGTAAATTCGTAATAATATTTACGGCCCAGAGTTTAACCAAATCATTTTTGTTTTTTAGTTCTTCTCTTAAAACTTTAACACCATCCCTTGTATCAGGCGAATAGCACAAAATCTCAGCGGCTGTCATTTTAACCATATCCGAAGGATCACTCAGCGCCTTTTGAACTGCAACAATACATTTCTCACATTGTTTTTCCAATAGTTTTAAACCGTAAATAGCCCAATAACGGATAATTTGGTTCGGGTCATTTAATTTATCAAGGAATACGGTAATATTTTCAGGGTTTTGCATACTAGCTATATTGGCAAGATCCAGAATTTCTGGTAAAGGGTAATTATTCGTCCGGGTGAAGTCTGCAATGGCTGTTTCTTTTGTAATTTCACTAAGTTGTGGTTCGGGAATAAATCCACTGTCATAAATATTCAGGATATACTCATTACAGGCATTCCTCATGCTTTCCAATACCTTTTTATAACCGGGGTTATCAGCCAGGTTATTCACTTCCCACGGATCAAGGGAAGTATTGTACAATTCCTCCGGTGGTTTTGTTCTCCAGAACATGCTTTGGATCTCATTACATTTGCCATTGAGGTAAGCTTTTTCCCAGGAACGGACTGACGGAGCTCTCCAGAGATAGTTAAGGTGCTGTCCGTAAATCCGGTCCGGCATATAATTCCTGATGTACCTGTATTGTTGACTACGTACGGCCCGGCTCATGTCATATCTTTCGTCCATTCTTCCCCTGTACATAAATATGTAATCCTTGTGTTTTGTTTTATACTTTTTAAGAAAAGCTTTTCCCTGCATATAATCCGGTGGTTTGATTCCGGCAAGGCTGAGGACAGTGGGCGCAAAATCTACAAAACTGACCAGCCTGTCAGAAACTGATCCGGGTTTGCCGGGTGCAAGTTTACGGTATTTTTCAGGAAAACGGATGATAAAAGGTACATGGGTGCCAGTCTCATATACAAAACGTTTGCTCCGGGCGAGCACACCGCCATGGTCTGCATAATAAAATACAATAGTGTTTTCTGCCAGACCTTCATCTTCCAGTTTTTTTAAAAATTTACCGATTTGCTCATCCATGGCAGTAACCTTATCATAATATTGTGCCCAGTCATGTCGCATTTCCGGAGTATCGGGGTGGTAGGGGGGGAGTTTTACTTTTTTTGGGTCATGCTTCAGGGGTTCCTCCCATTTATGAATCTTTGATTCATGTGTAATATTGAAATTCTGAACGTGAAAAAATGGTTTGCCATCAGGGCGGTTAAGGTAGCTTGCTTCACGGCTTGACTCATCCCAGATATCCACTCCTTTCCATTGAGTATTATAATCTTCTTTGGCATTATTTGTACAATAATATCCGTTTTCCCGCAGAATCTGCGGAAAGAAACGAATATTTTCCGGGAGAGAATACTGACTGCGCATGTGCTGTGTACCCAGTGAGCTTGCATAACAACCGGTAATAAGTGTGGATCTTGCCGGTGCACATACCGGAGTATTGGCATAGGCATGTGTGTAACGCACTCCCTCTGCTGCCATTTTGTCCAGGTTGGGTGTTACCGCAAAAGAATCGCCATAGCAACCTAAAAAAGGGCTATTATCCTCACTTACCAGCCAGATAATATTGGGGGGTTCTGCCGGAGTATATTTATTACTACAAGCTGAAATAACTAAAAATAAAATGTTGAAATAGAAAATGATTGGTTTCATTTATTTATGTTTTATTGTCCAATGATGTATGGTCTTTTAAAGTATCAGATATGGAATGCTCTAATCAAAAATAAAAATAGGCAATTTAGAAGACCTCTCCAAAATGAAAAAATAGTATTGGCTTGTTTGTTTGAAATTGCAATACTGAATGCGTCATAAATCCCTGGATAGATTATATTTTACAAGTTTGTGTTAAGGAACATATTACAGACTGATCGAAAGGGAGGAGAATTATGTAATTTTGTTTTTGTGAGTTTCCTGGATAAACAGATGTAAATCAATCTGAAAAAGAACTTATTATGGATACAAAAAAACTCAGGACGGATAAAATAAAATCTATTGCTGTAAATCTTTTTTTATTTGCTTTCCTGTATCTGTCTGTTTCATTCAATAAAGAATATATCCGTCCGGTTTATGGGAATATGCCTTTTTGGGGAATTATTACGGGTAGTTTTTCGAATTTTATGGCTGCTTACATAATTAGCATGTTTTCTCTGGCTCCCATAGTTGCTAACAGAGTTAAGTTGGTAAGAGCAAGGCTCATCTTTTTTTCGATTTCGGTGCTGGCATTTATTATCCTAACCATCGAAGAAGTCAAACCTTTTGTGGATGCCAGTAAAGTTTATGATACTTATGATATTATCGCAAGTGGCATAGGTTCCCTTTTTGCTATTCTTACATTTGAGTTGTGTTTTAGTAAAAAGTTGAAAGAATAATCGTAAATTCACACTTCATTAATGCAGAGATGAAGAGTATTCCTTCTTTTTACAAAACATAGATTTATAACAATATGCTAACAAAAAATATACTTGATAAACCCTTTGGGCCTGCAGGAACCTTTGCCGGAATACTTATTTTTATTGTTGGTTTATATGCAAGTGTCATGTTTTCGCTTAATGGTTTGTTTCTGGTACTCATCGGGGCATTTTTTGGTTTTACCTACACAAGTACGGTCATTGATTTTGAAAGAAAACGGGTTAAATTCCAGAATCATCTTTTTGGGATCATACCTTACGGGCAATGGTTGGATATTAAACCGGAAATGAAGCTCGGATTAAAGAGATCAAACAGGACTTACAGTGCTTACAGCCAGAGTAACCGTACTCTTGATATAAGTGAAAAAGACATTAGATTAATACTGTTTGACAGGAATAATAAGCAATTGATTCCCCTGGAAAAGTATAAAACTAAGGAATCTGCAATAGAAGGTCTGAAGGAATATTGTAAGAATTTGGGCTTAAAAGGTGTTTAAAATGAGATTTCTATTTTTAGTGATCACCATTGGGACTTTAATTTTATTCGCCTGTAATGAGGCAAATAAAGAAGAAGTGAGCCAGACTGAAGTAAATGGCAAAATGCTGCCATTGTTAGGCTTTGAAGATGTGAAGGATTCTGTTTCCCTTTCTCTTTCGGCTCTGATTAAAGATGCTGAATTTGTAAAACTGGAAACCCGTCAAGATGCGCTGATTGCCAATGCTCAATGGATTGTTGGCGAAAAATATATCATTGCATTTTGTTACAACCTGGGCCTGTACCAGTTTGCCAGAGATGGGAGTTTTGTGAGAAAGCTGGCGTTTATTGGACGTGGCCCACAGGAAATCCAATATCCGGTTTTCACTCTTTCAGAAAGAAATAAACTGTTATATCTGGTTGAAAGGAATGGTCCGGAGAGTATTAAATGCATAGATCTGAAAACCGGAGAATTCAGGAGTGATATTCCGCTTGCAATATCGGGCCGTTTACAAAATTTCATAATTACAGACGATACAATAATCAATTGTGCTCCTCTTGTTGATTCGGGCCAGCCTTCCGGTAAATATTATTTTTTCAGACAAACCACTTCAGGGAATTTTATTGATGGTATATTGACCGGAAATGAGAAAGGAGAATCTTATGATAATGGGGAGAAATTACTTTACAGAGTTGGTGGATTGATGCATTACAGGCCGGTAAACTCCGATACAGTATTTTTGATCAGGAGAGACCATATGGAACCATTTTTTATTTTTGATGCAGGAAACAATGAACTTGGCCCTGATATACAGATAGGCAGAACTACTTTCACCATACTTGAAGAAACTCCTGACTTTTTCATTCTTAAGACTTTTACAATTACCACAAAAGAACAAATGGGAGAAAAAGCTTTTCGTTATAAGGGTAAAAGACGTCTCATTTTAGTGGATAAAGTGAAGAAGCAGGCACGATATATTTCACCCTTTACCAATGACTTTACAGGTGAAAAACTTAATCCGTATTATGCTAAATTTCAATCGAATGGCATTTTCTTTATGTCCATAGATGCTTTTTCTTTTCTGAAGAAAGCTGAAAAAATAAAACCCAATCCGGGCCTGGAAATAAAAAACAGGGATCGCTTTCTTAAACTTTCAGAGGAACTGACTGAGAATGATAATCCTGTTTTACTGATAGGGAATGTCAGGGAGCTTAATAAAAGAAAATAAGTTTACCTTTGCTTCAGTGAAGTGGCCGTATGATGAATAAACTCAGATCTTATTTAAAACAACCTTATCCGATTGATACCAGGGGAAACTGGAGAATTGCTCTTTTAACAGGTATTTTCATATCATTGTTTATGGCAGGCTTTGAACCATTTGGACTGAGCAGGGTGCAAATTGATCATAAGAAGTTAATCTTCGCAGGTTATGGCGCTGTGACTCTTATTATTTTGTTTTTAGTCATTGTAGCTTTACCCCTTACATTTCGGAGCTATTTCAATGAAAAGCATTGGAATATTGGAAAACATATAATTTATTTTCTTTTTATTTTCTTTACTATCGGTCTTGCTAATCTGATTTATAGTGGTTTGATCTTTCACTTTTCACCATTGAACTTTAAGAGATTTATTTTCTTCGAAATCTTTACACTTATTGTTGGTAGCATACCGGTAAGCTTTATTATTTTGTGGAAGTATAATAAATTCTTAAAACAAAACCTGCAATCGGCAAATGAGCTTTCATCTCATCTGGATAAGGACAAATCTTCTATGAGATCACAGAGCCCTTTATTATTTGAATTTAGCTCCCATAATGACAAAAACAGGATAAGAATTCATAGTGACCATCTTCTTTTTATTGAGTCCGATGGAAATTATTGCAATATTTATCATGTTGAAGGGGAAAAAGTTAAAAAATCTGTTTTACGTACCACACTGAAAGGAATAGAGAATACTCTTCCGGAAGCATCAGGTCTATATAAAACGCATCGTGCATATATCATTAATCCCGATAAAGTTGAAAAGATAAAAGGGAATGCACAGGGTTACCGTCTTGCATTTCATAACCTGAATAAGGAAGCAGCTGTCTCCCGACAGTATATTGCTGAATTCAGGAAACGGATGCAAAAACAAGAATCTTTCTAAAATATCTCGCTAAAAAACCCTGACAGGCCTTTGATATTCGTCCCCAAAATTTGTTAACTATCACACTCTAATGCATTTCATCACAAAAGCATGCGATATGTCCCGTTTATGATTATTTTTTTGCGAAATAACCTAATATTGTTGTGAATTCATACAGTAAGATTTCACGTGAGATTATGTTTAACAAATTAAAAATTAGAAAAATGAAAAAGTATTGGATTTTATTAACAGCAATTATTTTAGTTATTACAGGAGTTGTTCTTCAGTTATCCGGAGTTTCTGTATTATCAGCAGACCAGTTTGCTATGAATTATTTTTCAGCCGGGCAGTTTTCCTGTGGTGTTTTTTCGGCAGGGATATTTTCGATTGGTATTTTCTCCATTGGGATATTTTCGATTGGTATTTTCTCCATCAGTATTTTCAATATAGGTTTATACACAATCGGGTTCTTTATTTTGGGATGGAAAAAACGTTTGCCAGCTATGTTTACTCAGGAAAAAACTGAATAAATCATGCTTAGAGCTTGTTCTCAGTTATCTATTGACAGTATATCTCCAGGGTAAGTATAAAATATGATGCAATAAAATAAAAGGGCATAAAATATTTTATGAATGGATAATTTTACCCGAAAGCAAAGCGTTTTTGGGTAAAATTATGCAAAAGCGGAAATCTTTTATTAAAAAGAGAGGTATATTTGTAAGGAATAAAGAAGAAGGCCAGAAGTATTTTATCAAACATAAATTTCTAAACCAATGAGAACATTATTATTTTCTTTTTTGCTCTTTATTAGTATTGAAGCTTTTTCAACCAATTATTATGTTGATTCAAGTGCAACAGGTGCTAACGACGGCACCAGTTGGGTAAATGCATTTGACAGCCTGCACATGGCACTTGCTGTGGCTGTAGATGCAGATACCATTTTTGTTGCTGAAGGTACTTACCGACCTGCGAATGGAACTGACAGGACGAAGTATTTTGTAATGCCCTCCGGTGTGAAATTGCTGGGAGGATATCCTTCCGGAGGAGGATGGCCAATGGTGGATGAGCATAAAACCATTCTGTCAGGTGACATAGGTGTGCTGAATGATGACAGCGACAATACCTATCATGTTATATTCTGTAACATGACCAACCCCCAAACAGAAATAGCACGCTTTTATATTACCGGTGGATATGCGGATGGAGATGGGGATGACAGCAAAGGAGGTGGAATTGCCGTGAAGACAAATTCTTCCAGATATTACGGAGTATCAATCCGGGACTGTCGTGTATATGGGAACTATGCCAAATATGGTGGCGGGATTGACATCACACGGAAAGGGGATATTTTCAATTCGATTATCGAAAACAACCGGTGTCTTGTTTCAGGTGGGGGGTTGTACATAAATACAGATGGAAGGGCATATAATACGATTATTCGGAATAATTATTCCGCCGGTACGGGTGGTGGTGTATATATCGGAGGATTCAATCTGGCCCCGGGGCTTGTAAATTGTTTAATTGCCAACAATGAGTCTGTAAGTTTCGGGAGTGGGATAGATCAGTATGAATCTTATGTAATCAACTGTACTATTGTTAATAATAAAGGTCCCGGAGGGGTCTATCAGAGTTCGATTTATTCAATAATGAGAAATTCTGTGATATGGGGGAACAAACCGTATCAGGTTCAAAATCCGGTTCTTTCAAAATTTGACCATTGTGCGATTGCCGATCCGGATGTGGATTTTTCCTCCACAACCAATTTTTATATTGATACATTAAATGCAGGGTTGACGGATACGGTTAATTATCCTTATTTTCGTTCTCCGGCAGATTCAGTTGGAAATGTTTCTACTCCTGAGGGATTGCAAAATATGAAGGAAGCAGACTGGTATATTGATCCCGGATCTGCCTGTATCAACGCAGGGGATAAAGATCTCTATCCTGCTGCTGCTCCCGCATATGACCTTTTGGATAATCCGAGAATAATTCTTGACACCATTGACATTGGGGTCTCCGAAGCTTTGATTGATGTAAGCACTGACACTGCAATTGTTATTGATGACAGGGTAAATCTTTACGGCACTGTTCTTTTTTCCATTGATCTCAACTTAACCAAAAGAGGTTTTCTTTGGGGGGACAGTCCGGATAACATGGATCATAATATTGAAAATTCTACAAGTGGTTGGTACCGGTTTATGGATACAATACAGCAAATGCCCTCGCCTGGTATTTATTATTACCGTGCCTGGGGTATGGTTGGACCAAAGATATATCGTGCCCCCGTGAGGAGTTTTGTGGTTTGCTCAAGTGATACTTCTTTTGAAAACGTCCGGATATGCAAAGGAGAAAGTTATACATTTCCTGATGGAAGTACCTGGGACAACATATCTGCCGATGGAGAATATATCAGTTATCTTTCTTCACAAACAGGATGTGACAGCCTTGTGATGACCAGTATCAGTGTCAGTGTGATAGATACATCTGTTAGCATTGACGGGATCATACTCACGGCTAATGCAGCGAATGCAGATTATCAATGGGTGAACTGTGATAATAATTATGAGATGATATCCGGGGCTACAGACCAGAGTTTTACTGCCTCACAAAACGGTAGTTATGCTGTGATAATCAATGAAAACAATTGCACCGATACTTCTTTTTGTTATGAGGTAACTACTGTTGGTATAAGAGAAACTGATTTTAAAGGTTCTTTTGAAATTTTCCCGAATCCGGTGAAAGACCAGTTAAATGTCAGATCAGGTGATGAAGACTTTTCCGGACAAATTGAACTTTGGAGTGTGCTGGGGAAGATGGTTTACAGCCTGGGGGTGAAGGATGCCCGCACCATAAATATTTCCATGCCTGGTTTCAGGCCTGGAGTGTATTTTCTGAAAATACATGGGGAAAAGGAAACGGCTGTATTCAGGATTCTGAAAGAATAATCTGTTATGTTGTATGCTTTTTTTAAATTACACCAAGAAATAGAAAAAATGTCTTTGATATTTGAAATACATTCTTTTACTTTGCAATGCAAACGAAAAGAAATGCACAAGAATTCAAATAAAAACTGGTGGTGGCACAACGATTTTGACCAAACGTTGTGATAAGGCCTGTATATAATAATCTAAAAGCCTGTTGTGATCACAACAGGCTTTTTTAATGAAAGAGATAAATTATCAGAACTTATGAGTAAAATATTAAACATACGGATCATTTCAGGAAAAATGTCAGCATGGTGGTGGCAATGGAATGGAACATAAATTTAATGGGTGAAAACGGAAAAAGATGCACTAAGAGCGGCTTCCGGACACCCGGAAGCCGCTCTTTGGTTTTAAGAATATAGTTTTAGACTTTTATATTTACACAAATGAAAAACTACTATTTTAAAATAAACACAAAAGAAATACTGGCAGACATCCTGACTCCTGTGGCAGTTTACCTTAAACTCAGGGATGTCTTTCCAAATTCAATTCTTCTGGAAGGGGCTGACTTTAAAGCAGGTGAAAATCAATATTCCTTTATTTGCCTGCAAGCCCTGGCAGGAGTTAAAGCTACCGGAAATATGCTGGAAACAAGATTTCCGGATGGACAACATGAAAAAATTGAGATGACAAATCACAGGGAGGTTACGGATGTTTTAAGTGAGTATGCAAAAGTTTTTGTACCTGAAGAAGACATCAGCCATCTTCCTGCTACCGGACTTTTTGGCTATTCAACTTATGAGGCGGTTACCTATTTTGAAGACATTCAGTTAAAAAGACCGGATAAAAACATGGTAATTCCGGATTTGTATTACCAGTTCTATAAATACATTGTAGCTTTTAACCACACAAGCAATAAGATCATGCTCATTGAGCATCTGTTCAATGAGGATGCTTCCGGACTGCAATTTATTGAGGATCAGTTATTCAATCGAACTTTTGCAGTATATCCCTTTCATCCGGTAAACGGGGAAACTTCCAATCTGACGGATGAAGAGTACAAAAATATAGTTACCAAAGGAAAACAACACTGCCTGCGGGGAGATGTGTTTCAGATAGTATTATCACGGAGTTTTAGCCAGCAGTTTACCGGAGATGAATTTAATGTTTACCGTGCACTACGTTCAATTAATCCTTCTCCCTACCTGTTTTATTTTGATTTTGGGAATTTTAAATTGTTTGGATCTTCTCCGGAAGCCCAGTTAAAGACCGGTTATGGAAAGGCACATATCAACCCGATTGCAGGTACTTTTATGCGAACAGGGAATGATAAAGAAGACAGGGAGCTGGCGAAAAAATTATCGCTGGATCCTAAAGAAAACAGTGAGCATGTAATGTTGGTCGATCTTGCCAGGAACGACCTGAGTCGAAATGCCGATGAAGTAAAACTAAATTATTTCAGAGAAATCCATTACTACTCTCATGTTTTGCATATGGTTTCTGAAGTGGAAGGGAAGATTAGAGAAGGTACGGATCCTATACGGATTTATGCCGATACTTTTCCGGCAGGAACTTTATCAGGGGCACCAAAATACAGGGCTATGGAACTGATTGATAAATATGAAAACCAGGCCCGTGGATTTTACGGAGGTTGTATTGGAATTATTGGCTTAGAAGGAAAAATTAACCTGGCTATTACCATACGTTCATTCATGAGTAAAGACAATACACTGCATTATCAGGCGGGAGCCGGGATTGTTGCAGAATCCTCTGAGGAAAGTGAGCTAAAAGAAGTAAAAAATAAACTGGCAGCACTGAAGAAAGCCATTGTTGAAGCAACTGAAATTTGAAATGTTTAGTCATAATAAATATAACCAATGAAAAAAATTTTAGTGATCGATAATTACGATTCGTTTACCTATAACCTTGTTCATTACATAAAGGATGTTACAGGGGAACTTCCGGATGTATTCAGAAATGATAAAATTACCGCCGGAGAAGCCAGGGAATACGACAAGATTTTACTATCTCCAGGACCGGGGATCCCGGATGAGGCGGGTAATCTTAAAGACATTATTAAACAGTGTGCTCCCCAAAAGAGTATGTTTGGTGTTTGTCTTGGTTTACAGGCAATTGCTGAGGTATTTGGCGGTACTTTGTACAATATGAATAGGGTTTATCACGGAGTTTCATCGCCCATTATTATAACCAAAGAGAAAGATCCGGTTTTTGAAGGTATGCCTAAAGTTTTTGAAGGGGCCCGTTATCATTCATGGATAGTGAACCGGGAAGGGCTGCCTCAAACACTGAAAGTAACTGCCATTGATGAGGAGGCACAGATCATGGCGCTGAAACATACGGAGTTTGATGTGAAAGGGGTGCAATTTCACCCGGAGTCTATTTTAACCGAGAATGGAGCCAGAATCATTGAAAACTGGATAAATAACTAGAAAAAACAAACCTAAAATCACTTACCATGACGGAAATGCGACAAATAATTACCCATTTATCTGCGCACAAAACTTTAACCAGGGAAGAGGCGAGGAAGATACTTTCAGATATTGCCAATGGAATATACGATGAAGTGGAGATGGCTTCTTTCATGACTATCTTTCTGATGCGGAGTGTTACTGTGGAAGAGCTTTCGGGGTTCAGGGATGCACTCCTGGAGCATTGCCTGCAGGTTGATCTGGCCTGCGATTCCCTGATTGATCTTTGTGGTACAGGAGGAGACGGGAAGGATACCTTTAACATTTCCACACTGGCGTCTTTTGTAACTGCCGGTGCCGGAGCTAAAGTTGCCAAACACGGTAATTATGGCGTTTCTTCTACCTGTGGTTCCTCAAATATTCTGGAGTTTTTCGGTTACCGGTTTACAAACAATCAGGATAATCTCAGGAAACAGATTGAAAAAGCCGGAATTTGCTTTTTGCATGCCCCCCTGTTTAATCCGGCTATGAAAAATGTCGCCCCTGTCAGGAGAGGGCTCAGGGTAAAAACCTTTTTTAATATGCTGGGACCAATGGTAAATCCTGCCTTTCCACAAAAACAACTGGTGGGTGTTTTCAGCCTGGAGCTGGCACGTATTTACAGCTATATTTATCAACAAACCGAAAAGGATTTTGTAATTATCCATAGTCTGGACGGGTATGATGAAATATCCCTGACCGGTGAATTTAAAATGATTAGCAATAAAAAGGAACAATTAATTGATCCGGAACAGCTGGGATTGGAAAAGGCAAGAGCAGAGGATATAAAAGGTGGATCAACAATAAATGAATCTGCAGATATTTTCAAAAAGATTCTGGAGGGGAATGGCACACCTTCACAGCAAAGTGTTGTTGCCGTAAATGCTGCCTACGCTTTGCAATGTTATTTTGAAAAAGATTTGGAAGAATGCCTGGCCATGGCGAATGAATCGATAAACAGTGGGAAAGCGAAACAGGCTTTTGAAAAATTAATAGAAGTATCGAATAGTTAAGTGAAGGAGATGGAAAATACAATTCTTAATGAAATCATCCTGAGCAAGCAGAAGGAAGTGGAACTATTAAAAACTTCTGTTCCGATGAAGATGCTGTTGAAAAAGCAAAGAACCCGGGGGCATTTCTCCATAAAGGAGTTTTTATCGAAAATAGGTGCAAGCGGGATTATTGCAGAGTTCAAGCGCAGGTCTCCTTCCAGGGGCTGGATAAACAAAGAAGCAGAACCTGCTATTGTATTACCTGCCTATCAAGAGGCCGGGGCAAGTGCGGTGAGCATATTGACGGATCATCATTTTTTTGGAGGCAGTCTCTCTGACCTGGAGCTGGCAGGTGAACAAATTGATTTACCTGTTTTGAGAAAGGATTTTATTATTGACGAATATCAGATTGTTGAGGCGGCAATTGCAGGGGCAGATGTCATCCTCTTAATTGCTGCAAACCTGTCCACCGGAATGGTAATGCAGCTGGCTAATACGGCAAAACAACTTCAACTGGAGGTGCTGCTTGAGATTCATAATCAGGAAGAACTCGGCCATATTTGTGAGGATGTCGACCTGGTTGGTGTGAATAACAGGAATTTGCATACTTTTAAAACAGAATTACAAACCTCCGTAGATCTGAGTACAAAAATCCCTGATCAATTTATGAAAATATCTGAAAGTGGCATTGATCATCCGGATGATATTAAGTTTTTAAAAAAACATGGTTATAAGGGATTTCTGATAGGAGAACGTTTTATGAAAACAAATAATCCCGGAGGAGCGTGTGGTAAGTTTGTAAAAGAATTGGGTCCATGAGTAATAGATGAAGCATCCATGAAAAACGCCTGCCTGAATGAATTATTTGAGCAGGTAATGGGATGATAATAAAAGCCCCCGGTGGGGCGTGATGTATATAACCAGGGCTTTTAAGTAGGGGGGATGACAAAATATAAAACATTGACAAACTAAATGTAACAAAAATATAGGCAGGTGAAGATATATTATCTTTTAAAACTTGTTGAATTTGGGCTTGTCTTAAAATTAATTAATTATTTAATAGATTTATAATGGGATTAAAGATTAAAATATGTGGAATGCGTGAAGAGGAGAACATCCTTCAGACAGATGCATTGAAACCGGATTATCTGGGTTTTATTTTTTATCCCCCTTCCCCCAGGTATATTGGTTCTGTTTCCCTTCCGGATGTGAATGCAAAAAAAGCGGGTGTGTTTGTAAATGAACCACTCCACTCCCTGCTTCAGAAGGCGGCTGTTTATAATCTTGATGTGATTCAGTTGCATGGGGAAGAGTCACCGGAGACATGTAAGGTGCTTCGTGAATTTAATTACGAGGTGTGGAAGGTTTTTAAAATAGGAGAGGATACAAATTCCGATATGGTAAAACCTTTCGAGGGACTTTGTGAGTATTTTTTATATGATACAAAGACAAACGGACATGGTGGTTCCGGAAAAAAGTTTGATTGGACAAAGCTAAATGAACTGTCATCACTGGGTCCGTTTTTGCTGAGTGGAGGCATCGGACCGGAAGATGTGGAGAGAATAAAGAATCTGAATATTGAGAATCTTGCAGGAGTAGATGTGAACAGCCGGTTTGAGGCAAGTGCTGCTGTAAAAGATATTGCAATGCTGTCAGACTTTATCAATGCAATAAGGAACTAATAGATGAACTGTTTGTTATGGATTATTTTGTAAATAAAAAAGGATATTACGGAAAATTCGGTGGGGCTTATATTCCTGAAATGCTTTATCCGAATGTAAAAGAGCTGGAAGAGAACTATTTGAAAATTATGGAGAGTGAGGCTTTCAAAAATGAGTTTGCAAGCCTGCTTAAAAATTATGTTGGCAGGCCTTCTCCTTTGTATTACAGTGAGAGGTTATCAGGTAAATATGGAGTTAAGCTATATCTGAAAAGAGAGGACTTGAATCATACCGGCTCTCATAAAATAAATAATACCATCGGCCAGATACTGATGGCTCGTTTTCTTGGGAAGAAGAGGATTATTGCTGAAACAGGAGCCGGCCAGCATGGAGTGGCAACCGCTACGGTTTGTGCCAGGGAGGGAGTGGAATGCGTGGTTTTTATGGGTGCTACCGATGTTGCCCGCCAAAAACCCAATGTGGAGAAAATGGAAATGCTGGGTGCCACTGTAATACCGGTTGAATCGGGCAACAAAACACTTAAGGACGCGACCAATGATGCCATTCGTCACTGGATAAGCCATCCGGATGAGACACATTATATCATAGGTTCTGTTGTGGGCCCTCATCCATACCCTGATATGGTGGCACGTTTTCAATCAGTGATTAGTAAAGAAATGCGTTCCCAGCTTAATAAACAAACGGGGTCTCCTTTACCGGACAAGATCATTGCCTGTGTGGGTGGGGGGAGTAATGCTGCAGGAGCTTTCTATCATTATCTGAACGAAAATAAAGTAGAATTGATAGCTGTTGAGGCCGATGGACTGGGTCTGGAAACCGGCCATACAGCTGCAACAACGGCAGCAGGTACTCCGGGAATTATTCATGGAAGCATGACCTTGCTGATGCAGACCGGGGATGGACAGATCATTGAACCTTATTCTATTTCCGCCGGACTGGATTATCCAGGAATTGGTCCATTACATGCACATCTTTTTGATGTGAACAGAGCCGGGTTTTACCGGGCGACTGATCAGGAAGCTCTGGATGCTGCTTTTGAACTTACGCGTCTGGAAGGGATCATTCCTGCTCTTGAATCAGCACATGCATTGGCCGCTCTTCCAAAAATAAAATTCGGGAAAGGAGAAGTAGTTGTGGTGAATATCTCTGGTAGGGGAGACAAAGATATGGAAGCGTACAGGAAACATCTGTTAGCCGAAAAAAGGATGAAATTCAAAAAAGAAAGATTTAAATATTTATTTTGGAAATTTATAAAATGAACAGAATTACAGAGCTCTTCAATAAGAAAAAGAGAAACGTTCTTTCTTTCTATTTTACAGCAGGTCATCCGGAGCCGGACTCCACTCTTTCTATCCTCAAATCCCTGGAAAAAAACGGAGCAGATATGGTTGAGATCGGGATGCCGTTTTCCGATCCTCTGGCAGATGGTCCTGTGATTCAGCAAAGCAGCCAGATAGCTCTGAAAAACGGAATGACAATTAAAAAGTTGTTAGCAGCCCTTGAATCTGTCAGAGAGGAGGTTACTATTCCGCTTTTGTGTATGGGGTATTTTAATACAGTGCTGCAGTTCGGAATGGAAAACTTTTGCAAAACAATCAGTCAAATTGGTATTGACGGGGTGATATTGCCAGATTTACCCCTGGAAGTTTATTCGGAGAAATATCAGGCCATATTTGAAAGGTACGGCATTATCCCTGTTTTTCTGATTACTCCGGGAACTTCTGATGAACGTATCCGGCAAACTGAAAAGTATTCCAAAGGGTTTATCTATATGGTATCTTCGGCCTCGGTAACAGGAGCAAAAAAAGGCTTTGGCAATGAGCAACTTGCTTACTTTAAGCGGATAAAGGAAATGAATCTTTCAGTTCCGGTGATGGCCGGCTTTGGTATATCCGATAAATTTACCTTTAATCAGGTTTCAGATTATGCTGCCGGTGGGATTATAGGCAGTGCTTTTGTTTCTCACCTTCAAAAAGAAGGTGCTTCTGAAAATAGCATAGGGGAGTTTATAAAAAGGATTGTGAAGTAGCTTATGTTATTACTAAAAACCCTGTGTTCATCTCTTAAGTAAGCTGGTAATTATATACAGGCACTTCCAACCTTTCAACCCTCCATCTCTCCAATCTTCCAATTTTCCAATTTTCCAATCTATCCGGAATATATCCATTCAATACGTGAACCGTTAAATTTTGTTAAAAAACAAAAACAGGGTATCATGGGAAAGGCGAATTATATAAATTTGCGCTGCGATATAACTATTTTTCTTTAACCAAACGTTTTTAATCATGAATATTCAGGTTGAGAACCTAACAAAAGTTTACGGGCCGCAAAGGGCAGTTGACAGGATCTCCTTTGAAGTCAAAACCGGGGAGATTCTTGGATTTCTGGGTCCGAATGGTGCAGGTAAAACTACTACCATGAAAATGATTACCAATTATCTTTCACCTACTGCCGGTAATATCTTATTTGACGGAAAATCTTTGTTTGAGGATGAGGAGTATGTGAAAAAGCATATTGGTTACCTCCCGGAAAATAATCCGCTTTATCTGGATATGCCTGTAATTGACTATCTGGAATATTGCGCAAAACTACAGGGCATCCAAAAAGAAAGAGTGGATGAAAGAATTCGGGAAATGGTAAGGGTTTGTGGCCTGCATTCCGAAAAACATAAGAAAATTGGAGAACTGTCGAAAGGTTTCCGGCAAAGGACCGGGTTGGCCCAGGCGATGATCCATGATCCTGATATTTTGATACTGGATGAGCCTACTACCGGTCTTGACCCAAATCAGATTGTGGAAATAAGGAAGCTTATCCGTGAATTGGGTCGTGAAAAAACAGTTATTCTCAGTACGCATATCCTTCCTGAAGTGGAAGCAACCTGCGACCGTATCCTGATCATTCACAATGGGAAAATTGTGGCCGATGGCACCTCCGATACTTTGCGTAAACAGGCAGAGGGTCAGGAGCTCCTTAAGGTAAAGATTGAGGATGGGGATCCCAACATTATCATTCAGTCCCTGCAGGAACTTCCTACTGTAAATATGGTCGATTTTAGTGGCAGAGAGTCAAATCGTTTTGAGGTACAGAGTAAGCCCGGGGTAAGTTCTAAAAGAGAGGTCTTCCAAACCTGCGCAAAAAACGGATGGATACTTACAGAATCCATTCCTATAGAAACAAAACTTGAAGATATTTTCAGAGATCTTACAATGAATTAACAATTTTATATAGAAACAAATGAAACAAATCTGGATTATTTCAAAAAGAGAGTTGGATTCATTTTTTAACTCGTTGATAGCCTATATTATGCTAATCCTGTTCCTGGGCTTCAGTGGATTTTTTACCTGGCTTTTCGGATCGGATATTTTTATGGTTGGGCAGGCAAGTCTCGGTTCCTTCTTTAGCATCGCTTACTGGACTTTGTTTTTCTTTATCCCTGCTTTAACTATGCGCTTACTTGCCGAAGAAAAACGGTCAGGAACAATTGAACTTTTACTGACAAAACCGGTAACCGACAGGCAGGTTGTAATAGGTAAATTTCTATCAACCCTCTTCCTTATTGGTATCGCACTTTTATTTACGCTCCCCTATGTAATTACAGTTGCTAAACTGGGTAACCTGGATATAGGGGCTGTAATTTGCGGTTATTTTGGTCTTCTTTTAATGAGTGGTGTATATATAAGTATTGGGTTATTTGCCAGTTCTGTTACGCAGAATCAGATTGTAGCTTTTCTGACAGCCCTTTTTATTGGATTATTCTTTCACCTGATTTTTAATGTTCTGGCCGGTAGTTTTACTGGTACAATAGGTCAGGTTTTTGATTATTTAAGTATGTCAACCCATTTTCAGAGTATTTCAAGGGGAGTTATTGATACCCGTGACCTGATATACTTTGGTACATTAATGGTTTTCGGCCTGTACTTTGCTGAATTATCCCTTTCCAGAAGAAATGCAAATAATTAACAGATAAGAAAAATGAAAGCGAAAAGTTTTTATACGACTGCAATATTGATCACGGCAATTCTGATCATTCTAAACCTTGTATCTGATCAATTTTTTGTGAGGCTTGATTTCACTGAAGATAAGCAATATACGCTTAGCAAGGCAACGAAGGATATCCTTAAAGAGCTGGAAGAACCTGTTACTATAAAGGCTTATTTTTCAAAGGATCTTCCACCATCTATTGTTAAAACACGGAAAGACTTTTTGGACATGCTGGTTGAATATGCAAGCATTTCAAAAGGAATGCTGGTTTATGAGTTTAATGATCCAGGAAAAGATCCTGAGACTGAACAAAAAGTTATGCAGGAAGGAATACAGCCGGTGATGATCAATGTGAGAGAAAAGGATCAGATGAAACAGCAGAAGGCATATCTGGGTGCTATTGTATCAATGGGAGAGAAAAAGGAAGTCCTTCCTTTTATCCAGCCGGGAGCTGCAATGGAATACGATCTTTCTACTGCAATAAAGAAACTTTCTGTTAAGGATAAACCCGTGGTTGGTTTATTGCAGGGGCACGGTGAACCCGGATTGCGTGATCTTCAGCAGGTATATCAGGGATTAAGTGTACTATATAATTTCGAACCGGTAACTCTGACCGATTCCACAACCATCCCTGATAATATGAAAACCATAGCTATTATACGTCCTGCAGATAGTATCCCTGTTGATCAACTGAAACAGCTGGATGACTTTCTTGCATCGGGAAGAGGGATTTTTGTTGCCTTGAACAGGGTGAAAGGTGACTTGCAAAATGCCTACGGGACTACCCTGAACACAGGGCTGGAAACCTGGCTTGCAAATAAGGGAATACAGGTTGAACCTGATTTTGTGGTTGATGCCCAGTGTGGTTCAGTAACTGTTCAGCAGCAACAGGGGATGTTCCGGTTCTCTTCAAATGTAAATTTCCCCTATCTGCCGATAATTCATTCATTTGCAAAACATCCGGTAAGCGAAGGTCTGGAATCGGTAATTCTACAGTTTGCCAGTTCAATAAGTTATACAGGAGATACCTCAAAAACATATACTCCTGTTGCATTCACATCTGATAAATCCGGAAGTCTTCGGGCTCCGCAGTATTTTAATATTCAGAAGAAATGGGGGAATGCTGATTTTCCAAAAAAGAGCATTCCTGTAGCAGCTGTGTTGCAGGGTAAACTTGTAGGAAATCAAATCTCAAAGATGGTGATTGTTTCAGACGGAGATTTTCCGATTGGGCCTCAGGGTCAGCAGATTAATCCGGATAATGCAAATTTAATGGTCAATGGAATTGATTTTCTTTCGGATGATACCGGACTAATAAGCCTGCGTACCCGCGCGGTAACTTCACGGCCTATAAAAGATTTGGAAGATGGCACAAAAACTTTATTGAAATATCTGAACTTCCTGCTTCCTATTCTTCTGGTTATTTTTTACGGATTGTTCAGGTTCCAGAAAAGTCGTAATACAAGAGCAAAACGCCTCGAAGAAAACTATTTTTAACCTTTTATTTGTAATACAATGGCTGGAAAAAATAATAATAAAACGCTTGTAATTGTTTTCGCTTTTTTGTTGGCTGTTTTTCTTTTTGGAAAATATTTCAGACAAGGAAAGAGAGAAAATACTTTGAAAAAGAATGCAATCGAACTGGACACATCCCTGGTGACAAAAATTGATTTGTATCCGGTAGCTGAAAAGGGCAATGTTTTGAACTTCTATAAGAAAGGAGAAGTGTGGAGAGTAAAGAAGGGGGATGTGGATGCACCGGTTGAAAAAGAACGCGTCTTGAGTTTACTGACTGAAGCAGTCCGCATAAAACCGGGTCAACTGGTTGCAAAGAGTAAAGGTAAATGGACAGAATACCATGTGGATGATTCCCTGGGCACCCGTGTTCAGTTTTTATCCGATAAAAAAAAGCTGATGGATTTATACATTGGTAAATTTACCTATAAGCAAACGCAGAGTCCTTACGGAGGGTCTCAGGGAGGCAATATCGTGGGAACTTCTTACTACAGAAAAGCGAAGGAAAAGGAAGTTTATGCTACGGATGGTTTCCTGAGTTTTACTTTTAATCAGGATTTCAATTCATGGAGGGATCAGCGACTTTTACAATTAAATAAGAAGGATATCACCCGCCTGAACTTTGATTATTTTGCTGACAGTAGTTTTACAGTGCAGAAAGCCGATAGTATATGGTTGATAGGTTCTCAACAGGCAGATTCCTTGAAAATGGATAATTATCTGGGAAAACTTGGAAATCAACGAAAATCTGATTTTATAGATGATTTTCGTCCGGAAAATCAACCTGCCTGCCAGCTTACCATTGAGGGTAATAATATGAATACAATAGTGTTGAAAGCGTATAAAGATAAGGGTGAATGGATCTTTAATTCCAGCCTGAACCCGGAGTCTTATTTTGTAGATAAAGATAGGAGTCTGGCTTCGGAATTATTGATTACTAAGGAAGATCTGTTCAATAATTAGTGTGTGTCCATAAAGTCGAGTGTTTGAACTTTAAAGTTTGAGATCAAGCCTCGCCTTCCTTAATATAAAGTACGGCGGACAAGGCCCTGAGAGAATTTTAAACCACAGTCCTGAAAATCGGGATGAGGATTTGAAATTTGAACAACAACGCAGATATCGGACTTTAAAGACAAACACTAATTAGAGTTTTGGATTGCTGATTAATAGTGTTTTGCAGTGTTTTGCATTTCGGTTTGGGAATGCTTATTTGTATTTTTTCTAAATAAGTGTTAATTAATTAGGAATAATTTTTAATTTTGCAAAAATGAAATTAATAAATTAAAATTTAATTAAAATGAAGAAAATCACTATTGTTTTTGCGTTTTTAATGATGTCTGCTTTAATTTTTGCACAGGGGGAAGCCCCTCTTGCCAAAGGCGAGAAGCAGATGAATTTTGGTATTGGATTTGGGTCAGGAATTCCTCTCTACTGGGGGATGGATTGGGCTGTACACCCTGATGTAACTGTAGGTGGTGTGGCTGCGGTTAATTTACAAGATTTTGACTGGATTAGTCTGAATGCGAAAGGTGACTATCACTGGAACCGATTGATTGGAATTCCAAGCAACTGGGATTTTTATGCAGGCGCCGGACTTGGTTTTCAAATTGGATTTAATGGTGGCTCAACCGGCTTCGATTTTGATATTCATGTTGGTGGCCGCTGGTACTGGAGTGAGAAATGGGGCCTTAACCTCGAAATTGGCGGAGGAAATGGTTTTGGTACAACTTTAGGCCTGACGATGAAGATGTAAATATTATATAGAACCATAAAGCAAAGCCATTTGTCAATTGACAAATGGCTTTTTCTATTTTAGGGATGAAAGCTTTCTGCCTTAATCTCAGTTGTGTGACCATTTTCAGAATAAACTCAAATTTTATTTTAGAAACAAGTGAAGTCCTTATTGAATATAGCCCCAATCTTTCAAATTTAGTGATTATTAGGAGATTTATTTATTTGGTGAAATTACTTGATAAATAACTGTTGTATTCATACATTTGTGGGACAGTGAGAATTATTTGGGACACATTAGTTCTGTAAAAAATGAATCGATGAGACACACAATGTTAAATTCAGTTTTCGCATTTCTTTTTATCCTGGTAAATATGATATTTACAGGATGTGTACAACAATCGGGAAAACCGGAAAAACCAAACATCATTTTTATATTTGCGGATGATCAGTGTTATCAAACCATACATGCGCTGGGTAATGATGAAATTATAACACCCACGCTGGATAAGATGGTGAAAGAAGGCGTAACATTTACACATGCTTATAACATGGGTGCCTGGAACGGAGCTGTGTGTGTTGCCAGCAGAGCTATGCTAAACTCAGGCCGGTTTGTGTGGCGGGCACTTAAAATGGAAAAAGATTTTAAGCAACGTGCAGAAGATGGGAAAATGTGGGGTAACCTGATGCAAAAGGCTGGCTATAGCACATATATGACTGGGAAATGGCATGTAAAAGTAGATCCTGCTCAATGTTTTAATTATGTAGTCCATCAACGTCCCGGGATGCCAAATCAGACGCCGGAAGGTTATGATCGTCCAAAAAATGAGAATGATACGGTTTGGGAACCATGGCATAAAAAATACGGAGGTTTCTGGAAGGGTGGGAAACACTGGAGTGAAGTACTTAAGGATGATGCCCTGGCTTTTATTGATTCTGCCTCGAAAAAGGATGATCCGTTTTTTATGTATCTGGCATTTAATGCTTCGCACGACCCCCGGCAATCACCTAAAGAGTACGTGGATATGTATCCCCTGGAAAATATCTCCGTTCCTAAAACTTTTATGCCCGAATATCCTTATCAGGATCAGATAGGGTGCGGTAAAAATCTGAGGGATGAACGGCTGGCTCCGTTCCCCAGAACAGAATATGCCGTCAGAGTGAATCGTCAGGAATACTATGCCATAATTACACACATGGATGAGCAGATTCGTCAGATTTTGGAAGCGATAGAAAAGAGTGGGAAAGCAGATAATACCTATATCTTTTATACTGCCGATCATGGTCTTGCCGTTGGAAATCATGGATTAATGGGGAAGCAAAACATGTATGATCATAGTATACGGCCGCCAATGATTGTGATTGGACCGGATATTCCCAAAAACAAAAAGGTAGATGCCGATGTGTATTTGCAGGATATTATGGCAACAGCGCTGGAGCTTGCCGGTATAGAAAAACCAGAATATGTGGAATTCAATAGCTTGCTGGATCTTGCAAAAGGCACACAAACCAAAAGTTATTATGATGCCATTTATGGATGTTATACCAGGAAGCAGCGTATGATCCGAAAAAATGGCTTTAAGTTAATTGCTTATCCTGATGCCGGTAAAGTATTACTTTTTGATATGAATAAGGATCCGCTCGAAATGAATGACCTTTCAGAGTCTCAAGAATATTCAGCAAAGAAAAAGCAACTTTTTGATGACCTGCTTAAGTTGCAGGCAGACATGGACGATGAACTTGATTTAAAACCACTATACAACACTGTTCTTCAGTAGGAAAAGGATGAAAAGCAGATTCAGTAGCAATAAAATTAAATCCACAGGCATTTTAGCATTAGCTTTTATTCTACTTATTATATGCTTTTCCTGCAATTCTTCATTAAGGAAGAATAAGAATACAGACAAACCAAACATCATACTTATTATGGCCGATGATATGGGCTGGGGTGATCCTGCTTATAACGGTAATCCATTAAGCAAAACTCCTGTCCTGGATAAAATGGCTTCGGAGGGAATTGTGTTTAACCGTTTTTATGCTTCATCCCCTGTCTGCTCCCCAACACGTGGAAGTTGTATTACCGGAAGACACCCATATCGTTATGGAATTTTTTATGCCAATGTAGGTCATATGATGGATCGGGAAGTTACCCTGGCGGAGGCTTTGAAAACCAAAGGATATGTTACCGGGCATTTTGGAAAATGGCATCTGGGTACATTAACGAAAACTATAAAAGATGCGAACAGGGGAGGAAGACCTAAAGATACAGTGAACTATTCTCCCCCCTGGGAAAATGGTTTTGATGCCTGTTTCTCGACCGAATCAAAAGTGCCCACATGGAATCCAATGATAACTCCACCAAGAAGTGCTCAGGATGTGGGTCAACGTGTGGAAGGGGAAGCTTTTGGAACATTTTACTGGACCGGCCCGGGACAAATAGCAAGTGAAAATCTTGAAGGTGACGATTCACACGTTATAATGGACAGGGTAATCCCTTTCATTGGGGCAGCAGTAGAAAGTAAAAAGCCTTTTTTTACGGTCATTTGGTTTCATACGCCTCATTTGCCGGTTATTACAGGTGAAAAGTATAAACAACTGTTTAGTGAGTATTCCGAAGATGTTCAGCATTATTACGGTGCGATCTATGCAATGGATGAACAAATAGGAAGGTTGCAATCTTTTTTGAAAGAAAAGAAAGTGAAGGATAATACCATTATTTTCTTTACCAGTGATAATGGTCCGGAGGGCAAGAAAAGAAAAGGGAGAACACAGGGTACTGCTGGAAAATTCAGGGGCAGAAAACGTTCTCTTTATGAAGGAGGTGTGAGGGTACCGGGGCTGATGTCATGGCCGGCGGTTATTAAAGAACACAGAACAACGGATATCCCGTTCAGTACGCTGGATTATTTTCCAACGATTATGGATATTGTTGGCTTTTCCGTACCATCACAACCGGAGCCTTTGGATGGGATAAGCATGATGCCGTTTATTGAACATAAAATGGAAGAGCGTCCGGCTCCTATTGGTTTTGAATCCCGTAATCAGCAGGCATTCATGAATAATAACTACAAGATATACAGCAGTGATAACGGAGCGCATTTCGAGCTTTATGATATAGTTAATGATCCGGGAGAAACAAAAGATATCTCTACAGAGTTTCCGGAAATTGTTAAGGAATTATCGGAACAATTGACCCGTTGGAGAGAATCCTGTAAAAATAGTTTCCAGGGGGTGAATGAAAAATAGTTAGTGCTTCTAAGAAAACTATCTATTTTTAAGTTAGAGTTTTCACTATAAAATTGTAACAATATGGACAGAAGATTTTTTTTGCAATCTTCCGCTCTTGCAGCATCCTCTTTTCTTATTCCATCTTTTTTGGACTCATGCAGGGCAAACAATGTTCCTTCGTATCTGAGAGGATATGATGCTGAATTTAAGGAAAATCCAAGACTGGCAGCCTTACATTGGTTCAGGGATGCAAAATTCGGATTGTTTATGCATTATGGACTCTATTCCCTTTTAGGCAGGGGTGAATGGGTGCAATTCAGGGAGAAAATTCATGTGGCGGAATATGAAAAATTAATGAAAAAGTTTACAGCAGAACATTTTGATGCAAATTTCATAACAAATCTGGCCGTTCGAGCAGAAATGAAATATGTAAATATCACCACCCGGCATCATGATAGTTTTTGCCTTTTTGATACAAAAGCAACGGATTTTAACAGTGTAAAATCGGCTGCAAAAAGAGATCTGGTGGGAGAGCTTGCTAATGAATGTGCAAAAAAAGGACTGGGACTTTGTTTTTATTATTCTCATGGACGTGACTGGCGTTATCCCGATGCTCCCAATAACGATGTTTGGGGAGGGAGTGCACGGCCAAAATACGATGAACCAGAACCTTACTACAATTATGGAGAAGCACATGATCTGAATAGATACATTGATTTTATGCATGAGCAGCTTACAGAATTATTAACCAATTATGGACCGGTAGCCAGTATCTGGTTAGACGGATATTCTACCCCAATGAATGGACCTACGGAAAAATTCAGAATTCCGGAAACCTATGATCTTATTTGGAAATTACAAGCTCAGACGCTTATTTCATCAAAATGGGGATATATTGGTACAGAAGACTATTTTGCACCTGAGTACCACTGGCTGGAAAGGAATCCAGGGAAAACAGAAGAAATGATGAAAACAGGTAAACCTGTGGAATTATGTACGGCAATTGCCGGCTGGGGATACAATAAAAAGAAGGATGGAAAACACAGAGGTGCTGATTCAGTATGGGAAAATATTGAGTATGCAGCAAAATATCATGCTAATTTATTACTCAATATAGCTCCCCGGTCTGATGGGAGTATTGATCCTCAGGACATTAAAACATTAAAAGAGATTGGACAAAGGATCAGAAGTGACGGCTGGCCGGATACCAAAACTTCCTTTTAACCAGAATTCTGAGATAATTGATAGAATCAGAGGCTTTAAAAAGAAATTTTTATTATTTGCAATCGAACAGGTTTATAATGTCGATCATTTATTAAATATTAATGTTTCGCAGGTAATGCAGTTTGGCATAATACATTGATATCAAGGCTGTTGGCTTTAGTGGGCCCTTTGTGGTATCCTTTGGGGACTTGGTGGTTAAAATTGGATACTCTATATTACCACTAAGGAACACTAAGGAATGCACAAAGTATCACAAAGTAAAAAGTTCAAAAATGGAAATATTAAGTAATTATTTATCTTGGGTATAATTTAATTATGGATTATATAACTTATTTAATATCATACAACTACCTTTAAGTGCGAAACATTTGTTAAATACTAAACCAATGAAAAAGTTAAAACTTTTATTTATTCCGTTTGTTTTGTTGTTTTCAATGACCTTTTTAAATCAGTGTTCAAAAAACAAAGAAAAAACCAAAGTGCTGATAATTACCGGTGGCCATGATTTTGAAAAACAGGCTTTTTATGACGTCTTTCGAAGTTTTTCCAATATTGATTTCGATACGATTTTCCAACCTGAAGCCAATAATGTTTATGCATCGGATAGCATTGATAAATACGATGTGCTTGTGTTTTATGATATGGTACAGGAGATTACAGAACAGCAAAAGAATGATTTCATTAAAATGCTGAACAAGGGAAAAGGAATCTTATTCCTTCATCATTCACTGGCTTCTTATCAGAAATGGAGTGATTTTGGGGAAATTATCGGGGGCCGTTACCTGCTTCAGCCCATAGAAAAGGACGGGGTGATTTTTATGCCGGCATCAGACTATAAACACGACCAGGAAATTCCGGTGAAGGTTGTTGACAGGGAGCATCCGGTAACCCGTGGGATAACAGATTTTACCATTCATGATGAAACCTATGGCAATATAGTTACCACCGGATCCATTCATCCCCTGATGCGTACGGATCATCCCCTGAATGGGAAGAACATTGCCTGGGCAAATGAATGGGGAAATTCCAAAATCATTTATCTGCAATTAGGTCACGATCATTTTGCTTTCGGGAATCCAAATTTCAGAAAGATTGTTGACCAGTCTATCGTCTGGTTGGCAGGAAAACAAGATTTTACCAATTAATGTTATCCTAAGGTATAATTCTTATGATTATAAAAAAGACAAAGAGTGGGGAGGAGTACCCGGTGGGTGCAATTTATGTTGATACATCAGTAGCTTTGCATGGATTAAAAATCTTCCTTGTATTTCTGCTTCTTACATTCTCTTTCAGTAGTTTTTCCAAAGACATTCAGGGAGTGGTATATTTAGATAAAAACAACAATGGAATCAGGGATAAAGAGGAACCCGGACTTAAAGGGATTGTCGTATCTGATGGTTTCAGTGTGGTAAGTACAAACGGTGAGGGGAGCTATGTGATTCCCCGGAATAAAAGAGCCCGCATGATAGTCGTTCACCAGCCGGTAGGATATTATGTTAAACATTATTTTAAACAGATCACGGGTGCTTCAGGGAGTTATGATTTTGCCCTGCTTCCCCGGGAGAAAAAGACTTCTTTTTCCTTCATTCATATCACAGATACGGAAACCTATCTCATGAAGGACTGGGTGAATAACCTGAAAGATTATATTGCCCGGCAAAATATTGCATTTCTTATTCATACCGGTGATATTTGTTATACTAAAGGCCTGAAATGGCATGCCCGGAATGTTAATGACAGTACTATGGATTGCCGGGTATATTATACCATTGGTAACCATGATTATGTGGATGGAGATTATGGTGAGCAGCTTTTTGAAAATATTTTAGGCCCGCTTACTTATTCTTTCGAAGTGGGTAAATTTCTTTTTATCGGGACTCCCATGGGATATGGAGATAAAAAATCTACTTATAAGCCGGAGGATACCTATCGCTGGTTAAGGAAATTACTCGAATTTTTTCCAAAAGACCAGCCCAAGATCATTTTCAATCATAATCTGCCTGTGCAAACAGAGCAATTTATACTGCTTGAGGGCACAGAAGATGAACTTGATCTAGATGAATCTAATTTAAAAGCATGGATCTACGGTCACTGGCATGTTTCGATGAACCGGGAACATACTCCAGGCGGCACCCGTTCAATTTGCAGCAGTGTGGCTACACACGGAGGAATTGATTCCTCACCCGCCTATTACCGGGTAATACATGTGGATGAAGAGGGGAATTTTACTTCGAAGATACGCTATACCTACATTCATCGAAAAATTGCAATTGTATCCCCTAAGAAAGGGAGCATTCCAAAAAATCCGGACGGAAGCTATACTGTTTCCGTAAATGTATATGACAGTGGTTCGGAAATTGATTCGGTGCGTTGCTCTATCCTGGATAATGCCCATGGAATAGGCTGGAAAACCAGGTATGAAGATGAAAACTGGCAAGACCTTCAACAAAAAACTGACTGGAACTGGTCAGGACACTGGACACCTTTAACAGATACCATTTCCGATTATACGATCCTGGTAGAAGCCTACACATCAGACAACCGGGTGATCCGGGAAAAATTAAAATTTCGGTTTTCTCCGGAGACACGGGAAGGGAAACCTGTTACAGACTGGACAAATCTGGGGGGAAATCCTGTTCATGATGCACGAACAGATGCTTCCCTGAAATTGCCATTACAAATGTTATGGGTGCAAAATGCAGGCTCCAATATTTTCATGACATCGCCGATAGTGGAAGATGGCAGAGTGTTTATTGCGACTACGGATGACAACAACTCAACAGAAAACAAAATCCTTGCTTATGATGCAAAATCAGGAAAGGAATTGTGGCAGTTTACAACCAGGTATTCGATTAAAAACACCATTATCGTTTCAAATGGGAGGATTGTGGCTACCGATAACCTTGGATACACCTACATTCTGGATGCTGCAACAGGTAAATTATTACATGATATTGATATTGGATTTAAACGTTTGCCAGGTTTTTCATACGGAATTGTTCAACAGGGAGATACTGTTTTTGCAGGCTTTGGGCAAAGTCTTTCCGCAATTAAGATATCTACAGGAAAAATACTATGGAAAAATAAGGACTGGAGGGGTGGAGAAGGAAGCATTCCCACGATGACACTGGGTGACGGGGTACTGGTAACTTCCTCTAACTGGAGAGCCTTATACGGACATGACAGTAAAACAGGGAAATTGCTCTGGGCAAAAAAGGATGAGGGTATAACTGCAAGGCAGGGAACTGCAAGCTGGCAGGATGGAAAGTTTTACGTTTGTTCGGCTAACCGGATTTTTGTAATGGATCCGAAAACAGGTGAAACCCTGAAAAGTATTCCAACGGAATTTTCTTTTTCTGCTGCTTCAGCTCCGCTGGTCACAGAGAACCTGATAATAGTAGGAACAGGGGATAGAGGGCTGGTTGCTTTTGATAAAGAGACTTTTCATCCGGTGTGGCAGGTGGAAACCGGAACCTCTGTTGTTTATACAACTCCTTACCATGCAGACGGGGAACAAACTGTGGAAAGCAGTCCGGTACTTGCAGGAGAGCTGGTGTTGTTTGGGGCTTCAGACGGGTTTCTATATGCGGTGGACAGTAAGGATGGATGTATTAAATGGAAGTTCAAAACCGGTGCTCCGGTCTTTTCTTCGGTGGCAATCTCAGGGAACATGGTTTTTGTCGCAGATTTTGCCGGAAATGTATATGGATTCGTAGGGAACAACTAACAGTTAGTAGGGATCAATAATAAACAAAATCATATAATTACCCGGGTGGATATCTTTTGTTGACTTTCATCAACTTCTACAACAATATGACCATTGCTTTTATCAGGCATGCAATATCCGGCGGTAAATTCTTTGATGCTTAGCTTTTGTTGTTGATAGAAAGGAAAAAGGGATTGTTCCAAAGCGTATTGAACTCCGTGGGGCATGCCGTCAGATCCAAAGATCAGGTCTTCTCCGGGGACAAATCCCGCTTCATCAATCAGCATCCGGAACGGATTGTTATTCCGGAGATATTTTTCCGGAAGACGGTCGGCATAGTGTCTGGAATCACTATTGAAATTGGGTTGCATGGATAATTTAATTCCCATTTCTTTTGCTTTAATTGCAGTTTCTTTTGTAATAAACTGACAATGCTCCATACGGATAGTTGGAAGAAAAACTTTTTGGCTTTTAAACTTTTCCAGAATTCTTACTACCTGTTCTGTAACCAGGTCGCCAATGGCGTGTATGGCAATTGGTTTTCCGGTTTTTTTGATCTTTAACAGGAGGTTTTCCAGCTCTTTATCTGTGTAGATCATGATTCCTTTTTCCCCGCTAATAAATCCTTCGCGAATGGTTGCAGTTTTTACCCCCACTGCTCCGTCAGTAAATACTTTTATTCCTTGGATATGCTCCTGATTTTCTCTGTCCAGTGAATGAAACATTTCCAGATCAGCCCAGATCCGGGTTCTGTCTATGAGTCCATTTTGGAGAAGTAGCTGTATAAACTTTTCATCAGGTAAGAGTAATTCTTCAGCATACCAGATCCCTTTTGTTACAAGGAAGTCATCATAGAATGATTTTATTTGATCTGTGGTTGATGTGACAAGGCCGGCAATGAATTTTGTTATTTTGTCAAGATTCCGCTCTATCCAGTTTGTTTTATCAATGTTTGAGATCACTTCTGTGTGAGAGCTGTATAAAATATCCCGGGCCGGTTTATTTACCAGAAAACTGTGAAACGAAAGGTTGCAGATGATAAGTGGAGGCAGCCTGTCCAGTTCTTTATCATCAAAACTATAGAAACTGCTGTTCCATCCATAAACGACTGTGATTTCATTTTTACTTTGGCTCATCTGTGTGAGAGCCTGCTCTTTATTCAGAACGGACCTCAGGTTAATGCACTGATTAAGTGATGAATATACACATGGATGGGTATGGTGATCTCGTAATAATGGGATTTTGATCTTTTTCATTATGTAAATCAGAAAATACTTCCACTCTGATAATTCATTAATATCATTGAAGTGTAGATGTAATTCATTATCTGTGAATATGTTAAGTTTATTTAATTACAAGAAAAAATATTTTGTAATACAAGGAAATGCAGGTAATTTTTTAATAAAGCTATTAATTATCTCCAAAATTATCTTACTTTATTCACAAAAAAGTACCTGAGCACACAGAGATTTCCAACACTATTTGGATTTCTGTCAGGTGAAATTTTAACCTGCAATGTGTGCTTTCCGGGTTCAAGGCCATCAGCAAGCATATATGGCCAGGGTAAATAAAGGTGAGAACTGTGTTTCGTGAAAAGGTCTTTTGTCTGCCATTCTCCTTTATCAATGCGGTACTCAATAATGCCGGCATCGGGCCCGGCTGCCGGGATAATTCCCACAGCATTTCCTTCAAATGTAAGCTTTAGGATTTTTCCCGGATAATTTCCAACCAGCATGGGAACATGAGTGTAATTGTTCCGGGTACCTGCCTTAATTGCAGGAATCCAGTTCTCCGTATATACCCAGCCTTTCACTGCTTTTACTTCTTTTGCAGGAATCAGAATTCCATTATCATAACAAACCTGATCTAATTTCTGAGGGAGGATATAATCAAGGACCTTATCATCATCTGCCACATAACCATTCCATGCATCTTCCATAAAAGAGATCATGGAACGGGCATAGACACCCTGACCGAAAGGGGAGGGGTGAAGGTTCTTAAAATCGTCCTTCCAGGTGAATTCACCTGCATTGATCCTGTCGGTTACTTCTTTAGCGAGATTCAGTGCCGGGATATTATAATACGCTGCAATCAGATCATGATACCGGATGATCGATGGGGTTTTACCCTGATTGTAATCTTTTATTTTTGAAGGGTCAACAAAATACATAAATACAAGATCCGTTGTCAGGTCAACATTTCTCATGTGTCGTACAATTCCTTCCATGGATCTCAATATTTCTGATTCGGGTCTTCCTTTTCCACCGTCATTTACTGCTGCTTCCACAAAAAGAAGGTCAACCGGTCCGTTTTTCAGGATATCCCTTTTAAGCCGGAAAGCATCGCTGGTTGAACCCATGGAGGGAATGCCTGCAGAAATAAAATCAAATTCCGTATCGGGAAAACGGTTTTGAATATAAGCCATCAGACTATCACGCCAACCTCCATTATAGGTGATTGATCCTCCCAGAAATGCTACTCTGCCTTTCTTTTCCTTTTCAAACTTTATAAAGGAGTTTCTTATTCCACCCCGCATTTTGTGGTAAGCAGAGGGTTTAAGTTTAGCTTTTGGCAGTTTTGTATAATATTGAATAAAATTAGCTCCTAACCCGGGAGTTTCAATAACAAAATGATGTCCCCATAAATCCTGTTTTCCTTCTGTGCAGGGAACGACCTTTGCAATTCCTCCAAGTTTTACATAACGGTTAATTAAAAGCATGGTATTTTCATCTGCCGGTACAACCCTGTCATTCAAGCCAATCATGTGTAGCACGGGCACTTTGGCTTTTGCCAGTACATCTAAACTGTCAATCGGATTATTGAGGTAAGCTTTTGCTTCTTCATCTGAGCTGAAACCATATTCAATTTTCAGTCTATTCCAGTCAGATTCACTACCTTTGCCTTTTCCAAAACCACCCGGCCAACTCTTAAAATCACAAACAGGTGCTTCTGCATAAATGCAGTTTACTTTATCCGGATTTTGTTTTGCCCAGTTATAAATAAACAGACCTCCACGGCTTACTCCTTCCAAAGAAACTTTTGCATTAAAATGCTGAATGCTAACGAGGTAATTATAAAAGCGGTTCCAGATATGCATTGCACGCGGGCTTCCATACATATTATCGGTATTTATGTATGCGATATGGTATCCTTCCGATAACAGGATGCTGTCCATTTCGGTATGCCATCCGGGAAAGCGGGCCCTCCATATCCACGGGTTTCCATTCAGGGCTTCTTCAGGAACCACAAAAAATGCCTGACGTCCGTAAAAATCAAAACTGTATTTTTCAAATCCTTTCCATACAGATTTTAGTCCGGGCAACTCCTGATTGACTAATCGTCCGGGCTTCCCTGTGATCTGGTGGTAAATGATCTTTGCCATTTCCCCGGCTCCTTCCGCATTAGGGTGGATATGATCAGGAAAAAGATTCCCTTTGCCTGTAAAGGGATTGTACAAATCAACAAGTGTCAGTTTATTCTTATCAGCAATCTTTTTGACCATTGGATTTACTTCATTTCTTACAATAGAATCTGTAATTCCCCATCGGGTTTGAAAAACCGGTACAGCCTGAATCAGATATATTTTCGGTTTGGATACCAGCGTATCAAAAGAAGTGATCATTTTATTGTAATCTGCCTCAAATTCATCTTTGTATTTCCAGTTTTGAGGCTTACTGTCATTGGTTCCAAGCTTAATGATGACAATGTCAGGTTTCCAGCTTATCGCATAAAAAAACATGTCTTCCTTCATATAAGGATAATCTCCTTTCAAAAGCATAGTTCTGCCAGAATAGCCGTAATTCCGGACTTCATAACCATTGCCCAGCATTCTTCCCAGTTGGGCAGGATAGGAATCCCTGATTCGGTCTTTTATTCCATCCCCATAAGTAATGCTGTTACCGATACAGGCTACTTTAACCGTTTTTGTATTTTGTCCATGAATACTGACATTCAGGAAGAGGCTTAAGGTGATTAGCCAGATAAATTTGGTTCTCATGATTTGTTTATGATTTTAAATGTTATTATTCCTGTGATTCAATAAAATATGTACTGAAAGTTTTTATGATGGGTTGGTTGCGATATTCATTTATAATTAACCGGACTTTATTGGTAGGTACTTTGCCAAAGGGCTGAATGCGTTTTTGCCCAATGGATTCTCCTTCACAAACCAGCTGCCATTTTCCGTCCACACGGGCTTCCACCTTATATGAGCGTACCCGTTCCCCTGATTTAATATCCTCCTGAAGGACAATGCAATTGATATAGTGTTTTTCCGGAGTTTTGAGAAAGAATTTTGTTCCATTGCCAGATTTAGTAGCGATAGGGCTGGAAAAGCTTTTTCTGATTCTATCCCCGAATTCCTTTAATCTATTTACATCTCCTTCCGGTAGCAGTCCGTGAGGATCAGGAGTAAGTCCTAAAATCAGGGTGGAATTCCTCCCTACAGACTTGTAATACATATCAACCAGCTTATCCACCGGATACAGATTCTCTTCATCCCCGGGTTCCCAGAACCATTCATGCCGTCCATTGATTCCACGGAGTGGGGCATCTGACATGGCAGGCATCCAGTATTTGCCATCCGGATCACCATGTTTTAATAAGGTTATTTTCTCTGACGGTGTGTTTCCGGCATGTGAATAAAAATTAGGGAAGGTAGCCCAGCATGGATATCCAACGGTGCCTGACTCAGATCCTCCCCAACGGGCTTCAGCCAGCTGGGAGTTATGGTAAAACAGACAATTGGGCTGGTACTGCTGAATAATGGGCAGTACATCCGGAGCTCCGTTATCGGGATGGTCGGCGCCACCATCAAACCATATTTCAAACAGATCTCCGTAGCGGGTACAAATTTCCTTGACCATTCCTTCCACCATTTTATTGTAATAGGCCTGGCGGTTTTTTTGAAAATCACCTTCACCGTTTACTTTAAAATTATGCACTCCAAAGAATGAATTCCAGCGAATTCCCAGATAAATGCCGGGTTTGATGCCATATTTCCGGCATGAATTTACAAAATCCCTGACCAGATCGCCTTTTCCGTCTTTCCATTCCACTGCTTTTAAACAATAGGGATTCACATCAGACTGGTATAGCGCAAAACCTGTTTCATGGGTGGCTGTGAGGAGGGCAAATTTTGCTCCGGCATCTTTTGCTGCTTTGATCCATTGATCCGTATCCAGTTTGTCAGGCTTGAACAACTGGTAATCCGGGAAAGGAGATATTCGGTTATTCCCCTGTCCATACCTCTTTCCGTCAAAAACGTGTAAATCATAATGGAATACCACACCCAATTCAGCTTCCTGCCATGCCAGTTGATGCTTGTTCGGAACCGGATATTTGCTTTCTTTCACCGGAATAAATACGCAGTAGGATTCGTTCCCTTTTTTAACAGCAAGGCTTAACACTTTTGGCTCATCGTTTTCTGTGTAAACAAAGGGCCGTTCCAATCGGTCAGTTTTTATTGTATCCCCGCTTTGCATGGGAATGAATTTCGGCATCAAAACATATTCCGTTGCCTTTTCCCAGTTGATCCCTTCTGCCGAACTGACCATGCCGATAAATGTATGTGCATGAAATACGCCGTAATAATAATCTCTTTTATGATCATACCACAGGGACATATCTTCTGTATCAAGGTAATCAATCACTGGTTTTGGCTGGATGACAAAAGGTCCAGTTGGGGAATTTGAAATAGCCATTGCCTGGTTACGGATAAATCGTTTTTCATTTGGCTTATCTCCTTTTACAATCAGGTAATACTTGCTATCCTTTCCCTTGGTAATGGCCGGATTTACGCTTAAGGTAGTTATAGGGCCTGATGGTTCGATGAGTGGTTTGTCCATCCTTTCCCAGGGGCCGTTAATGGATGTTGCCACTGCAACTCCGGTTCGCTGATTCGGGCGTAAGATTTTCCAGTTGGGATGTGAATATCCCGTATGTGCAGTTTCAATCAGATCCTGTTCGGTATAATCTTTACCTCCCAGGTTGGTGGAAACGTAGTAAAGATAATATTTCCCATCAAAGTATTTGATTTTCGGGTTATGGGCTGTAATGGCATCCCAATGTCCCCTGCCATGGCTTTTTAGTATCGTTTCTCTATATTTCCAGGGTCCGGCCGGGCTTTTTGAAATGGCGTGGGCAATTTCAGAATGAGTGAGCCAGCCATAAAAGCTGTATTCTTTTTTCCATCGTGAATAAAAGAGATGGTATTTCCCGTCCTTTCCTTTCAGTATGGAAGAACCCCAGTTGTAATATCCTTCTGTTTTAAGAATATTCTCCGGAGAAATGGCCTGCAAACGGTCTTTAAAAAACAGTTTGTCAGGATGTTCCTGGGATCTTGCTGTCAGTGAGAATGTTATAACTGTGAGGAGAATCTGTATTTTATACATGAGTTTGAATTATAGTATTTGTGGAAAGCAAACTTAATAAAAAATGAACTAAATTACTCCGAAAGAAACTGATCCTTGATTTTTCGTTTGACTTTCATTTCTTTTGCCCATTCTTTATATTTTTTCAACATATCTTTTGCAATTTCCGGTTCTTCCTGTGCCAGGTTATGCAATTCAGCCCGGTCATTTTCAAGATTGTAGAGGGCCCATTCTCCGTTACCCTCTTTTTGTTGTGAAACCAGTTTCCGGTTTTTATGCATTACAGCCATATTTCCGTAATGTTCCCAAAAGATATATGCATGTCCCGGTCTGTTTTTTCCTTCAAAGACAGGAAGTAAAGATTTCCCCTGAAGCGGAATAATGGGATTTTCATTATAAGTTTTCGGATACTGAGCTTTCGCAACGTCAATGATTGTTGCCGTTATATCAAATATGATTCCCCTGTTATTAAGGATTGCCCCCTGATTTTTGATTTTTTCAGGCCAGTGAACAATAAAAGGGGTTGAAATACCTCCTTCATACACCCACTGTTTATAATACCGGAAAGGAGTGTTGGATGCATTGGCCCAGCCCCTGCCGTAAGACTGGTAGGAATCTACCGTTCCAGGGTCAATGTCATTCTTCCAGAAGTTGGTTCCGTAAACTCCTGTTTCAGCACATCCTCCGTTATCAGAAAGGAACATGATCAGGGTATTCTCATAATTTCCGGTTTCTTTTAGTTTTGCAATTATTTTGCCAATTCCCTGATCCATCCGGTCGATCTGAGCCGCATAAACATTCATCTTTTTGGTCATGAGTTCTTTATGTTCTGCATCTGCCCATGCAGGGACTTTGGGGTCACGGGGAGATAGTTGCATGGATTCATCAATAATTCCCATTTCTTTCATCCTTTCGTACCGTTCTTCCCTTATTTTATCCCAGCCAACGGAATATCTCCCTTTGTATTTTGCAATATCTTCGGGCAGGGCATGGAGTGGCCAGTGGGGTGCCGTATATGCCACATACATGAAAAATGGATGTTCTGCATTTTTTCTGTTCTCGAGGGATTTTACCGCATGTTCTGTAATGGCATCCGTCATATAAAAACCTTCTTTGGGAGGTAAATATTCTTCGTTTCCCACGGCAAAATGACGTTTTACGCCCTTAAACTTGGTGCGGGTGATATCAAAATAGTTTGCTGCACCGCTGATCAGTCCGTAATATTCATCAAATCCCCTGTCCATTGGCCAATCAGGGTGTTCTTCCCCGACATGCCATTTACCTGTCATGGAACAGTAATAGCCGGCTTCTTTTAATACTTCTGCGATAGTTACGGTATGTTTGCTTAAGTAACCTTGGTAGGAACCCGGTTCAGAATTACTCTTATCCTTCACCATTTCTCCCATGCCGGCCTGATGAGGATAAACACCTGTTAACAGGGAAGCACGGGAAGGACAGCATCTTGCCGCATTGTAAAAATGGGTAAAACGGAGCCCTTCATTTGCCAGTGCATCAATGTTTGGGGTATGAATTTCACTGCCATAGCAACCCAGGTCAGAATAACCCATGTCATCTGCCATAATAAGAAGAATGTTGGGTCGCTGATCGATGCTTTTTTCCCTGCATCCTGTATAGATGAGTAAAACGAATAGGAAAATGATAAATAAAGGGAATCTAAAATTTCTCATATCAATTATTTCTTAATGAATTTAATGCATTGTGGTAAGGCTATACCCGAAATTTCCTGATTTCCGGATAATATTCCGTTATGTTTGTCAATTTTAAAAGTAATGATATTTTCTGAACGTTTATTTGCAACAAGAAGGTAGCTGCCTCCGGGACTGACAAAGAAGTTTCTGGGAACATTTCCACCTGAAGGGAAATAACCGATTAACTCCGGTTCACCATCTTTTCCCGTTTTAAAGGCTGTAATGCTATTGTGACCACGATTGGATGCATATAAAAATCTTCCGTCGGGAGTAAGGTGAATATCAGCTGATTTATTAAATCCCGTAAATTCTTCAGGTAATAGTTTTTTTGTTTCTATCTCACTCAGTTTTCCGGTCAATTTGCTCCAGTTGTATGCTGTTACAGTCGAATTCAACTCATTCAATACATAAATATATTTCCCGTTGGGGTGAAATTCAAAATGTCTCGGACCAGCCCCCGGATGTAATTTTATGCTGGTTGAATGGTTCTCATTCAGGAAACCGGTTTCTTCATTAAAGGGATAAACGTAAATCTTATCGGCACCCAGATCGGTAACCAGTACAAATTTATTATCCGGGGAAGAAAGAATCATATGCGGATGCGCACTTTTTTGACGATCTGTATTGACAGATGATCCTAAATGATGAATTGTCTGATGAATCTTCCCAAGATGCATGTCCGGATCCACAGGAAATACATTTATTGTTCCTCCCCCGTAGTTTGCAACAAAAACCCATTTTCCGGTGTTATCTGTTGAAACATAACAGGGTCCTCCAGTAACAGGCTGAGAATTGATCAGCTTAATTTCGCCGGTCTCCCCGGATACAGTGAAAGCAACTATTTCCCCGTTTCCGACTGAGTATAAATACTTTCCGTTGGGAGAAGGATTCAGGTAGGAAGAAACTTTAATGCTTTCAGTTTTCCCTGTAAACTTCATGTTTCCCGTTTGTTCATTAAATGAATAAAGGTAGATACCTGCATTATCTTTTGGGGAAGCAGATGAGACGTACACACAATACTCCTGAGCATTCATCTTTGCCGCCATAAAAAACAAAGTGGTTGCAAGAATAGCGAAGCATTTAATTTTAAACATCTGAATTTTATTTATTTGTGTCACAAGATTGTTTGGAGAATGGAACATAAATTAAGTAAAATATTTTCAGGGTAATTTCATAAAACAAAGGTATCGAATAATTCTAATTTTGTACTAAAACTGGATTCAGGTTAATTCAAAAATACCTTAATTATTACTAATATAGATTGTTTTCAGTTATTTTGATATCCTTCGTAGATTCAAAGCTAAAGAGATACTGATAGTTTTATTTTTAAAAAATGGGTTATCAAATTCACAAAATAAGATATTTTATATTAATAAAAAATTACCCTAATACTATGATAGTAGAGTAGAAACAAATTTTGTTAAATCTCGTAGAACTTCTAATACCCAGTTAAATGAGAAATAATCATGTACTTATTAGATGCAAGGTGCAGATATATGCATGTTTTTTAAAAAATTATTTTAATACTCCATATTATGAAAGAAGTAGTTAGAATAGTAAGTGTTTTTTCAGTACTTTTAGTAAGTTCACTTACGTTTGGACAACAAAACCAGGATTATATTCCATGGACGGGAAAAGCAACTGACGGGAATGGTCATTTTCTTATTAATCAAACAATAAATGCACAAGTTGCTCTGAAATTTGGTTCCGGAAACTCTGATATACAGTATATTGAAAATCACACAACATCTACAGATTCCAAAGGCTCTTTTAACCTGAAAATTGGTGGTGGTAATGTTTTAGTTGGGAATTTTAAAGAACTTCCCTGGGTTTCAAAAAGATCATTTGCTGAAATTACAGTTAATGGAAACCGTATCGGAATTTTTGAAATACATAAGAACAGAAATTTCGATAAATTTAAGAATCCTAATATAAATAATGATGTAAAACCTGGTTATAAAGGAGCACAGCTTAAAACAAATATTACTCCTTTATTCAGTATTAAACTGGGAAATGATGTTATTAATGCTGGTGAGGGGATCCTTTTTTTTGGGAAAAACCACAATTATACAATTAATACAAAGGATAAAGTAACACTTACAGCCGGAGAGGGACTTGAAGTAACTGGCGCCTATCCTAATTACAGAATTGAAATAAAAAAACATTACATTGGAGAACACTATTTAGGTGGTATAATATTTTGGCTCGATGAGTCAAAACAACATGGTTTAATCGCAAAAGAATATAATGAACATGAAAAATACTCTTTTAATTATCTACGGGGTACCTGGGCTACTTTCCCATGGGAACCTTCGACTTCTATGCAACAATATTATACTTTAAAATTTGATGACCCGGGACTTAAGAAAGTGAATGCATTGGGCACACAAATTGGTTCGGGCGAATATAATACAAATATAATGGTTTCTCACGATGAATTTAATAATAAGATACATGACATAGGAGAACCCAGTTCCATCCCGGAGATACTAATTTCTAAGAATTATTTTGGTCAGTGGTATTTACCGAGTAGTAATGAATTATACTTAATATATAAACAAAGGATTGTTTTAAAGGATATTATTCAAATTAAGAGCGAAAATCATATTTTTTGGAGTTCAACAGAAGGAGAGGATATTTGGGCTTCTCACGGGGATGGACCCAAAGGAGAGGATCTAAAATCCGGTGAAAAATTAAAGGTAAAATTCCCAAACCCGGTATTGCTAAAACAAAAGATATTTAAAGTTGGCCCTGAAGAAATTTATACCGGAAGACCAGGAGCATTAGCTATTGATTTTTTTACCGGGGAAACCCTGAATATTGCAAAGTATTATACATATCCTTTTGTTTTAATACGTAATTTTTAATTTATTATGATAGTTAAACAAACTAACCCAACTTATAAAATCGAATTGGAACCGGACATAGATTCTCTGCAGAAATACAACCCAAATCACAAAATGAAGTACAAGAGAAAATTAATAAGGGGTCACGGAATGGGTAAAAAGAAATAATTAAATTATATTTCACTTGAAAAAACAATGATGACCTCCGGAGAATTTCTGAAAACCTTGTTATTAGCTTGAGTCAAGTCATGTGTAAGTTGTCATTTCTCTCCGTCTATTGATGGAGAGAAATCTGCTTCAATTTAAAGATTTCTCAGTCATATTTCCCTGCTTGCATCGCTTTCGAATAGCCATGGCAGAGCGTGGCCAGCAGGCATGCTTAGAAATGACAAATAGTAGTACCATAATATATTTTACTTGATACCAGGGAGGCAGAATTATTCACATTCCTCCTGCTGTCGGAATGCTCATGATCCTGGAGTGGGAGTAGATTCAAAACAAAAAAGCCTGTTTCGCTGCGCTCACCTTGGGCTTTTTCCATTTTCCCTTCTTCAGATAACATGGGTTTGATGGATAAATTCGATAAATAGGATTGTTTTTTTACAGTTGGCAGGATTATTCGCATTCCTCCTATCGTCGGAATGCTCATGATCCTGGAGTGGGAGTAGATTCAAAACAAAAAAGCCTGTTTCGCTGCGCTCATCTTGGGCTTTTTCCATTTTCCCGTTTTCAAGCAAGCTTGATCCGGTCAAAATGGAAAAAGCCCGGCACTTTGTGCCAGGCTTTTTTGTTTTGTCGGGGTAGCAGGATTCGAACCTGCGACCCCCTGCTCCCAAAGCAGGTGCGCTAACCGGACTGCGCTATACCCCGAAAAATAAGAACCTGCGACCTCCTGCTCCCAAAGCAGGTGCGCTAATCCCGAAAAAACACAAATTTTCAATTTGTTATTTTTTCGAGGATCCTCGGTTTTGTTCCAAATTATAAATTTGGACAGAACCGGGACCGGACTGCGTTCCCTGTAATATTTTTTGGGAGTGCAAATGTAGAAATTATATTGTAATTAACAAAAGATCGATTAATTATGTTTATCGGGTTGAGGATTACTTTTAGTGATCCATTAAGGATGGCCTTGCAAACCCAAATATACTTTATCAAGGTTTCTTTGTTTTTATATCCGGTCCCTTATGAAAATAAATTTTCAACGCTCTCTCCCATAAAAACAAAACACCACGCGATGCGTGGTGTTGTTTGGGTTTTGCGGAGAGGGGGGGATTCGAACCCCCGGTACCCTTTCGAGTACGCCAGTTTAGCAAACTGGTGGATTAAGCCACTCTCCCACCTCTCCAATAGGATTATGTATTATAAAATAGAATTTCAAATATGTTTAAGAACGAGATTTGCAGTATTACTTTTTCTGTAAATTAAAGCGGGGCAAAAATATAAAATTCAGGAACAAACTCAAAACATCAATCGCTATTTATTAAAAGAAAATGCCGGAAACTTCCGGCATTTTCATCAAACAGAACTTATTTCTTATTTTTTGTCCTCCGGGCCCGACTTGGAAATAGAATCTCTCATTGAAGTGTCAGATTCGATATTTTTCATTTTCAGATAATCCATGATGCCAAGGTTTCCTGCCCGGAATGCATCAGCCATAGCAAGTGGTACCTGTACTTCTGCTTCAATAACTTTTGCTCTAGCTTCCTGTGCTTTTGCTTTCATTTCCTGCTCAAGGGCAACTGCCATTGCTCTACGTTCTTCTGCTTTTGCCTGAGCGATATTTTTATCGGCATTGGCCTGATCCATCTGAAGTACCGCACCAATGTTTTTCCCAATGTCAATATCTGCAATATCTATGGAGAGGATTTCAAATGCAGTTCCTGAATCCAGCCCTTTTCCCAAAACAGTCTTGGATATGGAATCAGGGTTCTCAAGTACAGCCTTATGGGAATGGGAAGACCCGATGGAAGAAACAATGCCTTCACCCACTCTTGCTAAAACGGTTTCTTCACCGGCACCACCAACAAGTTGCTGTATATTTGCACGTACTGTTACCCTTGCTTTGGCAATGAGCTGGATACCATCCTTGGCTACTGCTGTAACACTCGGAGTATCAATAATTTTTGGTACAACTGACATCTGAACGGCATCCAGTACATCCCTTCCGGCCAGGTCTATTGCTGTAGCCATCCGGAAAGACAAGTCCATGTTTGCTTTTGCCGCAGATACCAGTGCATGAACCACCTGCTGTACATGACCTCCGGCCAGATAGTGTGCTTCCAGGTCATCCCGGACAAGGTGTACACCTGCTTTCGTTCCTTCAATCATAGCATTCACAATGATGCTGGGAGGTACTTTTCTCCATCTCATGAAAACAAGCTGAAGAAGCGATATCCGTACTCCGGATACCAGAGCCCTGAACCATAGTCCAACCGGGATAAAGTAAAATATGATCCATAAGAAAATAAGGACCACTACAATTATTACAATGTAAATTCCTGTTCCTGCCATTTTGTATTATTTATTTGGTTCAACAATTATTTTTTTTCCTGCAATTTTAGTGATAACAATATCTGTGCCTTCATCAATAAGCATGTTTAAGGCTTGTGCTTCATAATACTGCCCGTTTATCATGACTTTTCCTATTGGATTCAGTCTGGTGATGCTTATGCCGGTATCACCAATATTTAACTTTCCCCCTTTTTCTTCAATGCTGTTTACTTTACCTTCAATTTTTGTATTTAGCATTACTTTCTTCCAGGTTTTTGATTTAAGGACCAACACCAGCGTAATTACAGAAAGGACTACAGTGGAAGCTAAAATAATATTTCCAATGGTTACTCCATGGTAGGTGTAACCCAGAATTACCCCACCAATCATTAAAACAGCCCCCACAATTCCTGCAATACCAACCCCCGGAATAAGTAGGAATTCGATTATAAATAACAAAATTCCAAGTAAAATAAGTATAATAATTAAGGTAACAGACATTTGTTTCAAATATTAGTTTAGTCGATGGTTACTTCCAGCTCCCGTTTTATCAGCCTGTCTTTCATTTGTTTCAAGATGGGAAAAGGACCCTCTTTTACAGCACATTTACCTTTGAAGTGAATGAGCATGGTACATTGTTCTGCCTGTACTGTTGTATGATTACAAACATCAACAAGCGCATCTATTACATAATCAAAAGTATGGATATCATCATTATGAAGTATCAGAAATTTCTTTTCGTCACTTCTCAGTAAATATTTTTCGCTTAATTCAGACTTTTCTTTCATTTTTTGTTACTATTTCCTGCTTAATACCCGAATCGCTTCGTCCAACGGGATTTTTTGATTTCCGCTTAGTGCAATAACGTATGCACCTTCAAGTCCGTTTTCAATCAGCCTGTTTTTTAAAGCAACGGTCTTTTCAAAGTTATAAAATTTTCCAATTGAATAAACATATAAGCCATTTTTATTCTGAAAAAATGTTACAGGTTCATTTTCAGAGTGTAAGCGGATCTGACTCATCCTTTTTTCAGGTACCTTATTGTGAAATGCACCAATCTGTACAGCTAAAAAAACATTCTTATACATATCAGTTGGTTGTTTTTTTACCAGAGGAACCGATACTTCATTAACCTTACGGTAATTTTTCTCCTCAACTGTTTCATTTTCCAGTTTGCGGGCTTCTTTTACAGATATTTTTTTCTGATCAAGGTAGGAAATAATAAATGCATCTTTAAATCCGAGTTTATGAACTGTGTCAACTGCCGGTAAAGCATCCTGATATGATGAAAATATCCCTGCAAAAAACCGGAGGTTCTGAGAGGAAGGAATAGTTTCTGCACTTATGGGCCGGATGCCTTTGAAAAATGATTTGGAAGGGATCTTCTGGTAAACTCCGATCTGGATTTTGTAAATTACACCCGAGGGTAAGGGTTTATCAACCGGGATGGTATAATTACCTGTATTTTCAGAAGTGGTAACCATAAACTGATTCGTTTGCACCGGTGTATTTGTTTGGGGCGTTTGTTTTTCCTCCCGGACGATGGAGACAACGGGCTTTTTATCCATCTGTGATGGGCCGGATGATGCTGAATTTATTACAGAGAAGATTCCGGAATAGGTGCCAATGGCTTTCTTTTGTGTTTCAACTGCCAGCAAGGCATATGTGTTGGATTCACCTAATAGATCGAATTGCTTTTCTTTGTTTGCAGTGCTTTCAGCTTCTTTTAAAAGTTCAAAGGATTTTTTATAGCTTCGGGCTGCATTGTTTTTGTAATTAAGGATTATTTTCTGATTTCCCTTTTTAGTATCCAGCGTAATCCGGTTAATAATACCGGAGTTTATCTTATACTTGCCTGTATATACTTTTTGAAAACTGAGGAATGCTTTGTTCTCCATGTTTCTGATCTTCAGATTCAGGTTTTCGATCTGACTTTTTAATGTTTCATTCTCTCCCCGGTCCTGGGAAGTATTGGTTAAAATTTCCAACTGGTTTTTCTCTTTTTTCAGCATCGCGATTTCCTGCATCATGCTATTTCCATCCGAATAAAAAGGTTCTAGAGAATACAGTTCTTTCCATTCTGCTGGTGTTAAAATTGAACTAACAGCAGGGAGTTTGTAAAAAGCATCGCTGTAAACCGAAATCTCCGCCAGTCTTTCCTGTTGATCCGTCAGATCAATATTGTTTTTTAATGCTCTGGTTTTTTCAAAATATTGATCTGCATATTTCTGATATTCAGTCTGTTGTTGTTCAAGATTTAATATTTTTTTTTCCAGTAATGCTTTTTCTTCAGTATTGGTTTCAGTCGATAGTTCATTTCTTAAGATTCTGATAATTTTCAGGGTTGAGTCCGCGCGGTTCTGATAAAATTTAGCCTTTTCATAGATTTGATGATATTCATCCTTTTTATTTTTGTCTGATTTTTGCGGGTTTGTCTGTGCGGTTGTGTATCCTGAAAAAAGAAAGAGGAAAATAATAATTTCGATGAACAGGAACTTTATATGGCTGAAACGAAGGATGCATTTTCCTGCAGGATAAAGACATTGATAAGCAGGGATATTTTTTACGTAATGATTATGAAAAACCATAAATTGATTTTTATAAAATTAAATGTTTATAAACTTATTAAAAGTTGTTTAATATTTTCTCGATTTTTAGATCAAACTTTGTAATTTTACAAAAAAACATAAAAAAAATATAATGAAGCTAAAAGAAGGAAAAAAAGCACCTGAGTTTGAAGGGGTGACTCAAGACGGTTCAGTTTGTAAATTAGATGATTATAAAGGGAAAAAGTTAATTTTATTTTTTTATCCCAAAGATATGACCCCGGGGTGTACAGCAGAAGCGTGTAACCTTAGGGATCACTATAAAGATTTAAAATTAAAAGGTTTTGAGTTACTGGGTGTGAGCCCTGACAGTGTGGAAAGACACCGGAGGTTTGCCGAAAAGTATGAGTTGCCGTTTCCCCTGATTGCAGATGAAGAAAAAAAAGTACTTAAGGATTATGGAGTATGGGGTGAAAAGAAACTTTACGGAAGAACTTACATGGGTGTAAACCGTACAACATTTGTTATGGATGAAAACGGGATTATTCTTAAGATTTTCCCGAAAGTAAAAACAAAAGATCATACTGCCCAGATTTTATCGGAAATGGGCATGTAAGGATTATTGGAACCTGGAAGACGGGTTTTAAAAGCAGAATTTTAAACTTTCAAAATTATATTTATGGCTAAGGAAAAAGTGGAAATTAATAAAGAGAAATTAAAGGCTTTACAGCTTACAACAGATAAAATTGTAAAAGATTTTGGTCGCGGTTCAATTATGAAGCTGGGTGACCACGTTGTGGAAAATGTACCGGCTATTTCCAGCGGATCCATTGCATTGGATCTTGCGCTGGGTGTTAAAGGTTATCCCAGAGGAAGGGTTGTGGAGATTTATGGCCCGGAATCATCGGGAAAAACAACACTGGCTTTGCATGCCATTGCCGAAGCTCAGAAAGCAGGGGGTATTGCAGCCTTTATTGATGCGGAACATGCCTTTGACAGATATTATGCCGAGCAATTGGGTGTGGATGTTGAGAATATGCTGATTTCGCAACCTGATAACGGAGAACAGGCACTGGAAATTACCGATCATCTGATACGCTCAGGAGCACTGGATATTATTGTGATTGACTCGGTGGCGGCACTTACTCCCAGAGCTGAAATTGAAGGGGAAATGGGAGATTCCAGTGTGGGACTTCAGGCCAGACTTATGTCTAAGGCTTTACGTAAATTAACTGCCAATATAAGTAAAACAAATACCACCTGTATTTTTATTAATCAATTGCGCGAGAAAATAGGGGTGATGTTTGGGAATCCGGAAACCACCACAGGAGGAAATGCTCTTAAGTTCTACTCTTCTGTAAGGCTGGATATCAGAAGGGTTGGACAAATTAAGGAAGGAGATCAGGTGAAGGGTAACCGGACCAGGGTGAAAGTTGTTAAAAATAAACTGGCACCACCATTCCGTAAAGCGGAGTTTGATATTGTTTATGGTACAGGAATCTCTTTAACGGGTGAGGTAATTGACCTCGGTGTAGAACAAGGAATTATTAAAAAAAGTGGTTCGTGGTTTAGCTATGGTGATACAAAGTTAGGACAGGGCCGGGAAGGAGTGAAACTGATTCTGGAGGATAATCCTGAATTACTGGAAGAACTTAAAACCAGGATAGAGGAAGATTCCAGGTCTTAACAAGTTTTAAAATTTACTTATATGATTTAAAAAAACCGGAGATCGGCTTGCTGGGTTTCCGGTTTTTAAATTTTCAACCATTTGATTCTGTATAAACCTTAAAATATCTGTCATGAAAAAACTTGTTTTTCTATTGTTTGTTACTTTTATATTCTACTCTTGTGATCAACCCGAAAAAACTACAACAGCTGAGGGGAAAGCGGATTTTTCAAACCTGCTTACACAAAAAGAAATTTCGGGCGCACGTATGACACCGGAAATCCTGTGGAAATTTTCCAGGCTGGGAGGGATACAACTTTCACCCGATATGGGTACGGTTTTGTTTACGATTACCAAATATGATTACAAAACCAATAAAAGTAAAACAAATATCTATTTCCTGCCTGCCGCAGGAGGAGAAATGAAAATAATTACGAAAATGGATGGCTTTCATCCCCGCTGGAGGCCGGATGGAAAGAAAATAGGTTTCTTGTCATCCAAATCAGGGTCGGTTCAATTGTGGGAGTTGGGTGCAAAAGGAAGTGAACCTGTTAAAGTTACAGATATTGAAGGCGGAATAAACAGTTTTGAGTATTCCCCGGATGGAAGCAGAATCTATTATATTAAAGACGTTAAAATGGATCCGACTCCACAGGAAATCTATCCTGATCTGCCAAAAACGAACGTCAGAATTATTGATGACCTGATGTACAGGCACTGGAACCATTGGGAAGATTACGCATACAGTCACATATTTGTTGCTGATTACGATGATGGAAAAGTAGGAGAAGGAAAGGATATTCTGGAAGGAGAAGCTTTTGATACACCACTCTCGCCTTATTTTGATGATGCGGAAATTAGTTGGAGTAATGATGGAAATTACATTGCTTATACCTGTAAAAAATTGAAAGGCGCCGAATATGCCATGAGTACAAACTCAGATATTTATCTATACAATGTTCAGGATAGATCTACTGTAAATATAACCAAAGAGAATTTGGGCTATGATAAATACCCTGTGTTTTCGCGTGATAATAAAACGATTGCTTATGAGAGTATGGAAACTCCCGGGTATGAGTCGGATAAAAGCCGCTTATTCCTGTATCATCTGGATACCGGAGAAAAAGAATACCTTACAGCGGATTTCGATCAGAATGTTTCTTCTCTTACCTGGACGGCAGACGGGAATGGATTGTTCTTTATCAGTGGAATAAAAGCGACATTTCAGTTGTATCAAATGGATTTGAAAAGCCGGAGTATCCGGCAGATTACAGAGGGAGACCACAATTATACACAGTTTGCACCTGCTGGAGAATCTCTGATCGGAGTTAAAATGACCATGTCAATGGCTCCGGAAATATTTTCTGTTGATTCAAAAACCGGAGGAGAGACTCAGCTAAGTTTTATCAATAAGCCCATTTATGATAATATAAAAATGGGGAAAGTGGAAAAACGATGGATAAAAACCACCGATAATAAAGATATGCTGGTTTGGGTGATTTATCCTCCCGGGTTTGATCCGCAGAAGAAGTATCCGGCACTGCTTTATTGTCAGGGTGGGCCGCAGAGTGCCGTTAGTCAGTTTTTTAGTTATCGGTGGAACTTTCAGATGATGGCTGCCAATGATTATATAATTGTTGCACCCAACAGACGTGGATTACCCACATTTGGTCAGGAATGGAATGCCCAGATATCCGGAGACTACGGAGGACAGAATATGAAAGATTATTTTTCTGCAATCGATGCCTTAAAAAAGGAAGCTTTTATTGATGAGAACAGGCTAGGGGCGGTTGGTGCCAGTTATGGTGGTTTTTCTGTTTACTGGCTGGCAGGCCATCATCAGAAACGGTTCAAGGCTTTTATTTCCCATTGTGGGATTTTTGACTTTGAAAGCATGTACACAGCTACTGAAGAAACTTTTTTTGTGAATCATGATCTGGGTGGGCCTTACTGGGACAAATCCAACAAAGTTGCGCAACGGTCCTATGCAAATTCCCCGCATAAGTTTGTACAAAACTGGGATACTCCGATTTTGATCATTACCGGAGGAAATGATTTCAGAATTCCCTATACTCAGAGTATGGAGGCTTTTAATGCAGCTAGGCTGAGAGGAATTCCTGCCAGATTATTGTATTTCCCGGATGAGACGCATTTTGTGACAAAACCACAGAATAGTATTTTATGGCAAAGGGAATTTTTTGCCTGGCTGGATAAGTACCTTAAATAAGGCTGGTAGTTTTTTACTTTTCCAAATGGGATTGTTTTATACAACACATTAATAATTAGTTGATTTTGTGCGTTTCAGCAAACCCTATTTAGTGCTTCTAAGAAAACTCTTAATTTTTCAAGTGGCTTCTTAGAAGACGCCAAAGACAAGGCTTTCGAAGCTTTTAAAATCAGGGAGTTTACTTTTGTAAATGACCGTTTTCAAAAC
>JANTGF010000005.1 GCA_024763075.1 Bacteroidales bacterium
CTGACCGTAAAGAAATGATTCAGTGAATCATTTTAGGGAAGGGCCGGGAAGAGCGGGGGCCAATTCCGCCATCTGAGTATAGAAAATAGGTTAATAATACATTGATGCATATTTGACCTATAAAGGATTAGAAATAAAAGTTTGCCCAGATGGCGGAATTGGTAGACGCGCTAGTTTCAGGGACTAGTGTCCGCAAGGACGTGCAGGTTCGATTCCTGTTCTGGGCACAAAGTTGAATAGTTCTTTAAATTAAGAGAAGCAGGACGTGCAGGTCCCGGAATGGTCAAAATCTTTGATTTTGCAACCATTCCGAGGATGCTCGAAATTAGAACAAATCGGAGATTTGTATAATTTCGGCATTCGATTCCTGTTCTGGGCACAATGTTAAGGAAGAATGATGGTCGATGAACGATGAATTCTACAATATTTTATTCATCCTTCATCTTTCATAGTTCATGGTTCCAATGCCCAGGTGGCAGGACTGATCGTAAAGAAATGATTCGGTGAATCATTTTAGGGAAGTGCCAGGATGCAGGGGAGGTCAATTCCGCCACTAATGTTTTGATATAATTTTGATATTTGCCCAGGTGGCGGAATTGGTAGACGCGCCAGGTTGAGGGCCTGGTGACCGTTTTTGGTCGTGCTGGTTCGATTCCAGTCCTGGGCACCAAAAAGCCGGATTATTCCGGCTTTTTTTGTAGTCACTATATACGTAAAACACAAAGAGCGTAAGTGCTGGTCCCGTGATGGTCAAAATCTTTGATTTTGTAACCATCCCGAGGATGCTCGAAAAATGGATCAAATCAGAGATTTGATATTTTTTTTGGTTTCGATTCCAGTACCGGCCATGTTTAATCTTCTAAATTACGATTAAAACCTATTTGAATTTTCCCATTGGAGCTTATTTGTTTTTACAACAACTGAGTATTCTGAATTTTCTTAAAAAATTTGCTACTTTTAGTACTTATATTCAAAAACAAGGTTATGAACCCGGATTTTAATAAACTTTTCAAGGTATTCGAAAGAATACCTCAAAAAGTGCCGGTTTTATTTGAATTTTTCTTAAATGAAAAACTTTATAATTTTCTGGCAGGTAATAGAATATCAGAAACATACTCTACCGTTGAAAAGCTTAAAATTGTTATTAAAGCACATTTGAAAGCCGGTTATGATTATGCAACAATTCCTGCAAGCTATACCAATACATTTTCTTTTACAAAGGGGGAGGTTGAAACAATGGAAACCAAATCTTTGAATGTTGGTTATTTAATTACAAACAGGGAGGAATTCAATAATTATAAATGGGCTGATCCTGAGGATGGAGATTATGGCTTCTTTGAAGATTTGCAGGAATATCTTGAGCCGGGCATGAAACTTATAGCCTGCGGTCCTGGCGGGGTTTTGGAGAATGTGATGGATTTAGTAGGTTACGAGAACCTCTGTATTATGGCTCTGGAAGATTCTGAACTTACTCGTGATATATTTGATGAGGTTGGATCAAGACTGGTACGGTATTATGAGATTTGTGCAAAATATGATTCAGTAGGTGCTTTGATAAGTAATGATGACTGGGGGTTTAAGACCCAGACCATGCTACCTCCCGGCATGTTGAGGGAATTTGTTTTTCCCTGGCACAGAGAAATAGTGAAAACTATACACAACGCCGGCAAACCCGCCATTTTGCATTCCTGTGGAAATCTGAACGAGGTAATGGATGATGTGATTGATGATATGAAATATGATGCCAAGCATTCTTTTGAGGATGAAATAATCCCGGTTGAGGATGCTTATGAAAAGTGGGGTGACCGGATTGCAATTCTTGGTGGTATTGACCTTGATTTCCTGGTGAGGAGTAGCAAGAAGCAAATTTTTAACAGATCGGAAAGACTGCTAAAGCAAACACGCAAAAGGGGTGGTTATGCTTTGGGTTCAGGGAATAGTATTCCTCATTATGTTCCTTTTGAAAACTATTTTGCCATGCTTTCTGCGGCTGGAATTCAAATTAAAGAATAACCTGCTATTCCGGTACACTTGTAGCGTTTTTCCCCTTTTCCAAAGACCGAAGGAATAAAAAGATACTCGAGCCGGTCATTGCCATAAAAACCAGTCCGATTATTATAAATGCCTGTTGCAGGGACAGACGGTCAGTTAGAAACCCGAACAGGGGTCCGATTACGGAGAAAAAGCTGCGAATAATGAGACTCCGGATGGATAGTACTGTAGCTCTGATGTCTGAAGTGGTAATCCGGTTGATATAATCCTTAAGAACTGGTGATGCAATTCCCCGGGCAAAATAGAAAAGTGCCAGAACCAATAGAATAAAATAAGAGTTTAGCCATCCGGAAAGGATAAAACCTCCGGAAATAATAATGGTTGTAAACCAAACGGTAGCTTTTGGGCGTAGCCGTTTTTCAATTTTGTAGGCCATTAATGTGGTAAACCCAACAATCAGGTTTAAAGCCATGCTGCTGGTACCGATTCCTATTTCACTCATTCCCAATTCTTTTAAATACAAGGGATAGATCCATGCCATTGTCAGCGTAGCGCTCCCGATGATGGAGGAGTAGATAAGGTTCCAGCGAAGACTTTTATTCTTTACCAAAGCAAAATGAATGATCCGGAAGATATCTCCAAACCGGGGATGTTTTTTTATTGATGTAATCTGTGGCTCAATCAACAGGAAAGCTGCCGGAACAGCAATAAAGGCCACTCCGGTCTGTATTATAAAAGGAAGCCTGAGACTGATTCCTGCAAGAGCTCCTCCAAAAAATCCGGCAATTGCTTCAGAGAAATTCCCAACAGAAAAGTTTCGGCCTTCATATTTTACGTATTCATTCTCTCTGTTATCAGCTTTCAGACTGTCATACATCAGTGCTGAATCTGCTCCGGAAATAAAGCTCTGACCGATTCCAAGGATGATTTCTGCAAACAGGAATGCCAAAAATCCTGAGAAGACGGCATATATGGCAAAGCCTGCTGTGCCCAGGATACTTCCCATGATCAGTGTTTTTCTCCGGCCCAAAATATCTGCTAAATAGCCGGATGGTATTTCGAAGATTACAATTGAAATACTGTAAAAAGCCTTTAACTGAAACGATTGCTCTGCCGAAAACCCGAGATCCTGATAAAAAATCATCAAAATGGGCATCGTAAGCATAAACCATTTGGCAATTTTAATCAGGTAAAGTTTTTTTATATTTCCGGAATAGATTCTCATTTTTGCAAATTGCTGGCAAAAATAGTATTTTAGATAAATACAAAATTATTATTTTATCAATTTTGGTTTTGTGAAATAAGAATCTGGTCAGTAACCTGACATTCAAATTCCCGGATATTTTGTAAATTTGGCCTATTCTTTTAATTTAAACTGTTGTATAATGAGAACAATATTGATTCTGATTTTATTTATTTTGTCTATAGTGGGAAGTAATGCCCAGGAAATTATCAATAAGAAATTCGACCTTAAAAAATACAGTACTTTCGGTTTCACTGCTGATGACGAAGAATTCTTAAACAGCCATGTAAATGCCAAAAGAGGACTGGAACGGATTAAAAATGCAATTACATTTGAAATGAAAGAGAGGGGAATTCAAATGTCTGATGACCCGGAACTTCTGTTGAATCTTGGTGTAAAGGTGGAAGAAAAAGTACAAACCAGGGAAACCGATATACGTGACATGCATTATATGGGTCAGCGGAATTACCACTGGGAGGTGGAAGAGGTTCCTGTTGGGACTTATAAGGAGGGTACCGTAAAAATTGATTTTATTGATTCTTCAATGAATAATATGGTTAACCAGGCAGTTGTTTCGGAGATTATTACAAAAAATGAGAAGAGAATGGAGAAAAGGATCAATAAGATGATCAAAAAGGCTTTCTCCAAAATGGACAAAGGAAAATAGTTCAAGTCAAAAAAACCTGTTGAATCCCAGGCTGGAGTTGCCTTAACGAATTTTATTTTTTCCGGATTTACTTTATAGAACGGAATTTGTTATAAATCTCCGGTAATCTTCGCAGCAGAGCCATTTCCCTCCATTTTTTTGACGCAAGTTCTGCTGGCGCCCCGAAATAGGTTTTTCCACCTTCCAAACTTTTGTCAACAGCAGAAACTGCCAGGACAACCGCTCCTTTATGAATAGTAATATCCTTATTGACAACTACCTGTCCCCACAAAATTACATCATCCTCAATGCGGGTAACGCCTGCAACAAGCACGGCTGATGCAAGGAGGCATCGTTTCCCGATATAGGTGTCATGCCCAACCTGTACGTGATTATCGAATTTTGTATATTCATCAACAATAGTGTCTCCTGAAACACCTCTGTCAATGGTACACATTGCACCTATTTCAACATGGTCCTTCAAAATTGCCCGTCCACAGGATTCAAACTTCAGGGTTTCATTTACTCTTTTCTGAAAGTAAAATCCATCCGCACCAATGACAGTTCCGGAATGAATGATCACATTATTTCCAATAACGGAGTGGCTGTAAATGCTGACATTCGCATGGATGATGCAATTATTACCTATTTTAACATGTTCGCCAACAAAAGCTCCCGGTTGAATAACTGTACCTTCTCCGATTTCAGCCGTATCACTGATCATTTTTGATGCGGGTATAAAAGGTCTGAATTTCTTTACCAGTTTCATATAGCCGGTAAAAGGATCATCAGAGAAAATCAAAGATTTTCCTTCCGGTTTTTCCACTTTTTTATTAATCAGTATGGTGGTGGCAGCTGAATTAAGCGCTTTGTCATAGTATTTTGGATGATCAACAAATGTGAGGTCGCCAGGTTTTACCATATGAATTTCATTGATACCTGTAATTTCAAAATCAGGATTGCCATCAAATTCTGCATTTAGAAATGCTGCAATTGATTTTAACTTTTCTGCTTTGCTCAGTTTCATATCTTATGTTATTTCAGGATCTCTTCAATTTTATTTAACTCTTCTGTAGTGAACTCTGTATTTTCCATGCATTTTAACGAGTCTTCCAGTTGCTCAACATTACGGGCACCAATGAGTACGGATGTAACCTGAGGTTTTACCAGTACCCAGGAAAGTGCCATTTGTGCAAGTGACTGTCCCCGTTTAAGTGCCAGAGCATTTAATTTTTTCAGCTTGTTTACCAGTTCTTTCGTTATTACGGATTTCTGAAGAAAACCATGAGGAGTTGCTGCTCTGGAGTCTTCAGGAATTCCTTTCAGATATTTGTTGCTTAGTAATCCCTGGGCAAGAGGGGAGAATGCAATGCATCCGACTCCTTCTTTTTCAAGGGTGTTTAGCAATCCGTTTTCAACCCACCTGTCAAGCATGGAATAGCGTGGTTGATGAATCAGACATGGAGTTCCGGATTTTCGAAGGATTTCCGAAGCCCGTTTTGTCATTTCAGGATTGTAGTTCGAAATGCCGGCGTAAAGCGCTTTCCCTTGTTTTACAGCATGTGTTAGTGCGCCCATTGTTTCTTCCAGAGGTGTGTTTGGATCCGGCCGGTGCGAATAAAAGATATCCACATATTCCAGCTTCATTCTTTTTAGGCTTTGATCCAGACTGGCCAGTAAATTCTTCCTTGATCCCCATTCCCCGTAGGGGCCATCCCACATCAGGTATCCGGCTTTTGTGGAAATGATCATTTCATCCCGGTAAGCTTTGAAATGTTTCTTCATGACCTTTCCGAAGTTTTTTTCGGCAGTGCCAGGCAGGGGGCCGTAATTATTTGCCAGATCGAAATGTGTAATGCCTCTGTCGAATGCTTTGAAAAGAATTTTTTTTGCATTGTCAAAGTCATCAACAGATCCGAAATTATGCCATAAACCAAGGGATACTGCAGGAAGTAAAAGTCCGCTATTCCCGCAACGCCTGTATTTCATGCGGTCATATCTGGAAGAAGAAGGTGTGTAATTCATTTTAAGATTGTTTTAAATGTGAGTTATAAAAATATGTATATGAAGCTATTTACCGGATGTGTAATCAGGGTTTGGCTTTGGAAATTTAGCATGGGTTTCTTCCAGTCTTTTTTCCAGTAAACTTTTTAATTCCTTCACTTTCTGAGGATTTTTGTTTGCAATATCCATGGTTTCTCCGGGATCTGAGGTCAGGTTATACAGCTCAATGTGATTATCTTCATAAAAAATAATCATTTTCCAGTCGCCTTTACGAATGGCAGAACCGGGTTTCCACATACTACCATGGTAATGAGGATAATGCCAGAACAGTTCGTCGCGATCAACAGGTTTGTCCTGCGTTAATACCGGAACAAGGTTAATCCCGTCATTTTTTTTATGTTTAATACCGGCGATATTCAATATGGTGGTGAAATAATCCATACTAACAGCCGGCTGTTCTGTTGTTCTTCCGGGATGTTTTATCTCCGGTCCGGAAATGATCAGCGGCACACGAATTCCTCCTTCGTAGCACCAGCCTTTTCCTGAGCGTAAGGGACCGTTACTTGTCGGAGCATTTTTTCTCCGCAGGGTTGAAAGTCCTCCGTTGTCACTAGTAAATATAACCCAGGTGTTCTCAGTTAATCCATTGTCCTTTAAAGTTTTTATGATTCTTCCAACATTTTCATCCATGGAGGCAACCATGGAAGCATAGGCTGCATTTTCCTGCAATAATTTTGTCCATCCTTCCCCTTCATTCCTGTGAGGCACTTCACCCAGGTTCAGTTTCTCACGCTTTTCTTTGTATTTTTTAATAAACTTTTTTGATGCCTGGATAGGGGTGTGGACCGTGTAAAAAGCCAGGTAAAGGAAAAAAGGATCTTCCTTGTTCTGTTCGATGAATTTTATACCTTCACTGCTTAACCTGTCTGTCAGGTATTCACCGGGAGGACCGTCTTTAAGTTTTGGATTTTTATAGGGAGAATAATATCCTCCGGGCGGACTTCCTTTGTGGTGACCTCCGATATTTATATCAAAACCCTGGTCTTCAGGAAAGTATCCTGTGCCTCCCAAATGCCATTTACCAATAAAGCAGGTTCTATATCCTTTTTCTTTTAACTTTTCGGCAATGGTAGTTTCTTCCAAAGCCAGCTCATTTCTGTCCTGCGGGCCCAGCAATGGCCTGTTCTTGGGATCTGAACCGGGTATCCAGTCGGTAATGTCAACACGGTTCGGATGCTTACCTGTCATCAAAGCTGCCCGTGTGGGACTACAGACCGGATTTGCTGAATATGCCTGTAAAAAACGCACTCCGTTTTTTGCCAGTTCATCAATGTTTGGAGTTTCATAGAAACTTCCCGGGAAATTGCACTTTACATCTGCCCAACCAAGGTCATCGACTAAAATAAAAACAAAATTGGGCTGTTTTTCAGTCTTTCCACAGGAAAACAGAAAACCAATAAAAATCAATGGTGTTAATATTTTCAGATATTTCATTTATTAATAAATACAATAATACAAATATTTGTCCATCCTTCAACCTTCTGCCTTTAGCCTTTTTACTTCCTTCTTTATACGACGCAAAGCAGGTGAATGACAACCTTCATCAATCATCGTTCATCGTTCATCGTTCATCGTTCATCGTTCATCCTTCATCCTTTCTTACTTTTGCCTTTTTTACTTTTTCCTTAATTTTAAACCTTAAAGATATAAATTCTGATTAATCTGTTTATAACTCATGACAGGTTTGTGCAGGACTTCGGTTCATTTTTAATATTTTCGTAGAAATTAAAACCGGAATATGGGTAATTTTAAAGTTTATCAGGCTTCAGCAGGATCAGGGAAGACCTATATGCTTGCTTTGCAATATATTTTGCTTCTTTTCAGAAATCCTTCTCTTTACAGGAACATTCTGGCCGTTACATTTACGAATAAGGCTGCCGGTGAAATGAAAAACCGGATTGTTGAAAAACTTTTTCTTTTACAAACCGGAGATGAATCTTTATATAAGGAGGAAATTCAAAAGAAGCTCGGACTTTCTGAATCTGCTATTCAAGAAAGGGCAGGAGAGATACTCCACAGTATATTACATAACTATTCATATTTTTCAGTACAGACTATTGACAGCTTTTTTCAAAGGATACTCAGGGCTTTTGCTCTAGAGCTGGGTTTACAATATACCTATGGTTTGCAGCTTGACCTGGATAAGGTGTTAAATGCAGCCACAGATGCATTATTACAGGAAGCAGATGATAATAAGGATGTCAGAGACTGGTTGATCCGTTTTGCTACAGCGAAAATTGAAGAAGGAAAAACATGGAATGTAAAAGAAGACATTCTCGGGATGGGCAAGCAGATTTTTTCTGAAAAGGTTAAGATGATTATACCTGAAATCAAGGATCTGATGAGAGATAATGAGTTGAAAGATAAGTACTTGTCAGGACTTGAAAAAGAGAAACGTTCTTTTGAGAATTTTATGACCAAAACAGGAACAGAAGCGGTGCTTGTTTTTAAAAAATATTCTTTAACACAAGACTCTTTTTTTCAGGGTAGCAGAGGACCTGCTGCTTATTTCTTTAAACTGGCTCAGGGGGGTGGTTTTGAACCAAATTCTTATGTCAGAAAAGTGCTGGAGAATCCTGAAAAATGGGTTTCATCAAAAGTTGAAAATCCAGGGCAAATGATACGGATTGCAAGCAGAGAATTGCATCCTCTTTTGTTGAAGGCTGTGGATTATTTTGATCAGAATTACCGTACTTACCTCACGGCCACCATTATATTACAACAGTTTTACACACTGGGCATTTATGTTGACCTGGAAGAAAAAATTCAGGAATATACCAGGGAGAAAAATGAGTTCTTAATTTCTGACCTGTCAAACTTTCTGAATGGGATTATAGATCACAATGAAGCCCCGTTTATTTATGAAAAGACGGGTGCGGTTTACCGGCATTTTTTTCTTGATGAATTTCAGGATACCTCTGTTATTCAGTGGAATAACTTCAAGCCATTGATTTCCGGCAGCCTTTCTTCCGGAAATATGAATATGGTAGTGGGAGATGTGAAACAATCTATTTACCGCTGGAGAAACAGTGACTGGAAAATCCTTGGAGAACGAATTTATAAGGAATTTTCAGCTTTTGAACCTTCCCCGATTCCTCTTGATGGCAACTATCGCTCAAAAGAAAATCTAGTCAGGTTTAATAATACAATTTTTACAGAAGGTGCTGCTGTCCTACAGGATTTATTTAATCAGGATTTTGATGGTTCTGGTTTTAGTGAGGCTGAAGTGAATTCCATGAGTGAAAAGATCAGGTTTGTGTATGAAAATGCAGTTCAGATTCCTTCGCGTCCCATTTACCCGGAGGGAGGACAGGTCAATTGTTCATTTTTTGAAGGTAAGTATTCAGAATGGAAAAACCCGGTTGATGAGAAATTTCCGGAAGATATTAAACAACTTATAAAAAAAGGGGTGAAGCCTGGAGAAATTGCCATTCTTGTGAGAGACCATAAGGATGGAAAAAGAGCCGTTGATGCATTGATGAGGTTCAGGAAGGGGGATGAAAATGAAGACGGGATAAATATGGATTTCCCCATAGTTTCCAATGAATCCCTTTATCTGAAGAACTCAATACCGGTTCGGTTTTTATTGGCTTTTCTAAGGTATCTGGTTCACCCCGATGATAAATTAAACCTTGCCGGAATGCTACTGGAATTCAGGAGCATTCATAAATCACCTGTAATTCATGACCTAAAGGGGGAATATACCAGCTTGTTTGATGGTACTGTGGAAAGTGACATCCTTACTGAAGAAATCATGAAAGAAATCACTTTCCTTAAAAAACTTTCTTTGCCTGAAATCCTGGAGGGAGCGATCCGAATCTTTAGAATCGGAGAATATTCTGAAGATGTCCCATATTTATTGGCCTTTGCAGATGTGGTTTCGGATTATATACGGGACAACCCCGGTGATATTGTTTCCTTTCTCAACTGGTGGGACGAAGAAGGGGAAAAGAAATCCCTTCAGACCAATGATGCGGCAGGAGCTTTGCAGGTGATGACTATTCATAAGGCAAAGGGCCTGCAATTTGGCCATGTTTTTTTGCCTTATACCAACTGGAGTTTTGATCATTCCGGTCAGAATTCTCCTGTTCTTTGGAGCAGTACCAACGGAATGGCTGAGTCTTTCCGACAATTTCCGGTTATACCGGTCAAATACTCTAAAAAACTTGCCGAAAGTCATTTTAACAGGGATTACTATATTGAACGCCTGGATTCTTTCATTGATGCAATGAACTTATTATATGTTGCGTTTACACGTGCCGAAGACAGTTTGTGGATTTACGGTCCCCGGGCCAAGGCTGAAATAAAAACGGTTTCAGGCTTTCTGGATGAGCTTTTAAATCTGGGTAATACCGGTCATATAACAGATAAAAAGGCAATTATTGAGAAGCCGGATGATTATTGGAAGGAGAAAGGTGTGAAATGGAATTACGGGGAATACAAAATGCCTGAAGAAAAGAAAGAAGACCAGCAGGATAAGCTTTTATTGAAGAAATTCCGGGGATGGCCCGGTTTTGAAAGAATGCGTTTGAAATTTCAGGGAGAGGATTACTTCAGCGATGAAAGGATGCAAAAAATCAAACGGGGAACCGTGTTGCATGAATTGTTTGAAATGATCCGTATCAGGGAGGACATTGAACAGGCAGTTGTTTCATTAAATGAGCAGGGGAAAATCGGTGCAGATGAAAAGAAAGAACTGGAAGAATATGTAAAAAGACTGATATCTGATCCGAATGTGTCTCCCTGGTATAGTGGAGACTGGGATGTGAAAAGAGAAGCGGCAATCATCCTGAACTCAGGGAAAGTACGTCGTCCTGATAGGGTTATGATAAAAGGAAACCAGACTCTTGTGGTAGATTATAAATTTGGCGGAGTGAAAAAAGAAGCTTATAAAATACAAATGAAGGCTTATATGAAGGATCTAAAACAAATGGGATACGAAAATATTCAGGGATTTTTATGGTATGTGGAACTAAATGAGGTAGATGGAGTAATCTGAGATAATGTATTGTAGGAATAAGTGTTTGAATGAAAAATACTGATTTCACGATAGCTTTTGCAATTAATAAATTGTTTATAACAACAAAAAAACATTTCAGCAAGAATATGACACAATTATTGAGAAGTATGGATTTCAGGTTTTCAAAGATTAATGGCTAAAGCCTTGTTAGTTGCAGAAGCTGTCTTCACCGTGCTAAAGCACGGAGGATTAATACTTTTTTATTACGCTACTTTCAAGTTATATAAGAGGAATTTGATATGACATCAACCGGATATCCATGGGGGCATAATCGCAGGTTTAATACCTATGCCGATTATTTTAAGAGAAGGTTTGGCGAACGGGTGCAGAAAGTCTCCGTTGATGCTGGCTTTACCTGTCCGAATCGGGATGGAGCATTGGGAACAGGAGGTTGTACATATTGCAATAATAATGCTTTCAATCCTTCTTATTGCGAGCCGGAAAAACCAGTAAGGCAACAAATAGAGGAGGGGATCGCATTTCATAAAGTACGGTACCGGAGGGCAAAAAAGTACCTGGCATATTTCCAGGCTTATTCTAATACCTATGCAGATCTTGATTATCTTAAAAAAATATATAATCAAGCGCTGGAAGTTCCGGGTGTAGTTGGACTTGTAATCGGTACACGGCCGGATTGTGTGGATGACAAGAAACTGGATTATTTTGCCACTCTGGCGGAAAAGGTTTACCTGATCATTGAGTATGGAATTGAATCCTGTTATAACAGCACCCTGGAGAGGATAAACCGGAAGCACAGCTTTGAACAGAGTGTGGAAGCAATACAAAATACCGCTAAGCGGGGTATAAAAACCGGAGGCCATTTAATATTCGGTCTTCCCGGTGAGACCAGAGAGGAGATGTTGCAGGAAGCGGAAATAATTTCTGCATTGCCTTTGGATAATATAAAGTTTCATCAGTTACAGATAATTACAGGAACAAAGATGGCGAAAGACTATGCCTCAAATCCCGGTGAATTCAATCTCTTTAAATGGGAAGAATACCGGGAGTTTATGATAGATTTTCTGGAAAGGCTGAATCCTGGTTTTGTGGTGGAGCGGATTACAGGTGAGGCCCCTCCGCGATTTCTGGCCGGACCAAGGTGGGGTCTTAAACGAACCGATCAGATCCTGAATTTGTTTGAACAGCGCCTTGAGGAAAGAAATACCTGGCAGGGAAGATTGTATAATTTAAAGGGGAACGGGTAACCCGGAATTTTCAGAGTGAACCTGGCCTGTATATAATAAATTGAATATGAAAACTTTCTTAGAAGAAACATCGGAGCAAATATTTTTGAAGGAAGGCGAATGGCTGAATGAATGTTGCCTGGTTTTCCCTGGCAGAAGGGCCGCCCTGTTTTTTACAAAATATCTTTCCGAACATCTTGAAAAACCTGTCTGGTCACCTTCTTTTCTTACCATTTCAGACTTGCTTGTTCAGTTTACCGGATATCGCCTTTCCGATCCGTTCCGTTTGGTTTTTATGTTGTATCAGGTTTATAAGAAAGTAGTCAGAGATCATACCGGTTTTGATGATTTTTATTCTTTTGGAGAAGTCCTTATCAATGATTTTAATGATATTGACAAGAACCTGGTGGATGCGGAAAATCTTTTCAGGAATCTTACTTCCCTGAAATCTTTTGATGAAAATTTTGATTATCTGACAGAAGAGCAAATTGCCTTTATCCAAACGTTTTGGGAGCATTTTCGGGCAGAGGATAAATCAGAAGAAAAAGAAATATTTCTGGGAATATGGGAGAAACTATGGCCTTTATACACTCATTTTACTGAAGAACTTGAAAGCTCCAAATTGGTGTATGAAGGGATGATGTACAGAAAAGTTTCAGGAATGATGGATGCAGGAGAGCTGCCTGATCCTCCCTGTCGTAAGATTTACTTTATTGGATTCAATGCCCTGACCAGAAGTGAGAAACAGTTGTTTGGTTATCTGAAGAATTCAGGTATTGCCGAATTCTTCTGGGATTATGATGTGTCATATGTCTTTGACAGGGAAAATGAAGCCGGATTTTTTCTCAGGGAAAACCTGCTGGAGTACCCGGAGCCTTCGGGACGGACTGAACCTGAATTTTTATTGAAGGAAGAGAAGGATATTGAAATCATTTCTGCGCCTACCGATCCAGGGCAGGTGAAGCTGATGAGCCTTTTACTTTCTGAAATAAAATCACAGGGCTGGTATAGGGAAAATAATACAGCAGTTGTACTGGCAGATGAGCATTTGCTAAGCCAGGTGATGCATTCCATTCCGGAAGAATTTGAGGATATCAATATAACCATGGGATATCCTGTGAAAGATACTCCTGCTTTTAGTCTGGTCGAGTCCTTGCTGGAACTTCAGAGTAATTGTAAGATCAGGGATAAAACGGTTCTTTTTTATTATAAAGATGTTCTCAGAGTGACAGAGCATCAGTATATGAAATTTCTGAATCTGCCGGTATTGGATGAAATAAAAAATACCATGATGTCCGGAAATCATATTTATATGAATTTCGATTCATTCACAGAAGGGAAGCTTATTAAACATATATTTAAAAAGGTAAGCGGTCCGGTTGAAGTATCCGATTACTTAAAGGAAATCATTTATGATCTATTTCCTGGCAGTTCACCTGAAGAAACGGAAACCGGTTTGATGGATTTGCAGAAGGAATATTTGTATTATGTTTATCTTGCTATTAATCGTTTTAGGGATCTGCTGGCTGAACTTGAGCCAGAGATGCAGGTGTCAACTTATTTAAAGATATTCAGAAAGCTGGTGCGGAGTTTAAACATTCCGTTTAGCGGTGAGCCTTTGAAAGGGCTACAGGTTATGGGTGTACTGGAAACCCGTGCGCTGGATTTTGAGAATATCATAGTATTATCTATGAATGAGGGGGTTTTCCCTTCCTCCGGTATCATTCACTCTGTTATTCCTTTTAACCTGAGACGTGGATTCGGCTTGCCTGTTTTTGAGCATCAGGACAGAATATTTGCCTATTATTTTTACAGACTTATCCAGCGTTCAAAGAGAATCAGGTTTGTTTATAACACCAAGACCGAAGGCATAAAAACAGGGGAAATGAGCCGCTTTCTTTCTCAAATAAGGTGTCTTTTAAATTTACCCCTTAAAGAGAGGAATCTTTCTATTATAGTTGGCCAGCAGGGTCAGAGGGAAATCCGGATTGAAAAAACTGATACTGAATTAAATAAACTCAGAAAATATTTTTTACCCGGGGATGCCTATCTTTCTCCAACGGCCCTGAATACTTATCTGGATTGCAGTCTTAAATTCTATTTCAGATATGTGGCAGGACTGAAGGAGCCCGAGGAGGTTGCCGAGGAAATAGATCCGCTGGTTTTTGGAAATTTACTGCATCTTACGATGTACAATTTATATAAGGATTTTCAACATAAGACAATACAGGCTTCAGAATTTGAGAAAATTTTGAAAGACGGGAAAAGAATCCGGCTGGCAATTGACAATTCCATTCGGGAAGGATGGCTGGTAAAAGAATCCCGGGGAGCCATTGAAGGGAAGTTTTTGATAGCCAGGGAAGTATTGCTGAAGTATGTAAAGCAGATCCTGAGAACAGATATGAAACAGACTCCTGTTTTTATGGGTGATTTGGAAAACCAGTTTCTGCGTAAAATAAAAAGTTCTCTTAATGAGGGGGAGATAGAAGTAAGAGTTGGTGGAAAAATAGACAGAACAGACCGGGTGAATAATGTGACCCGGATCATTGATTACAAAACCGGGACGGTTGATAAGAAGGTAAAAAGTATAAGTGATTTATTTGAAAAAGAGATAAAAAAACGGAACAATCCTGCTTTTCAGACATTACTGTACTGTTGGTTGTATAATAAGAACGGAAGTGTCGTGAAACCAGCTTTGTATGATATTAAAGGAATGGCAGATGATCATTTTTCTCCTTTTTTTATTCTGGAAAAAAATGATCTTGTTTATCAGGAGGTAATAGTTGAATTTGAGAATAATCTTAAACGATTGATCGGAGAAATCTATGACCGGAATTTCCCGTTCATTCAGGTGGAGAATCCGGAACTCTGCAAAAATTGTCCGTATGCGGGTTTATGTTTGAAATGATTAATGCGGGTTAGAGTTTTACGGAAAGTCCGAAATTAAGAACTCCTTTATATCCATATCCGATTTCCACAAATCCACCAATATTTTGCCCAAAACGAAAGCCCAAAGCATTTACCTGAAATCCGAACAGACCCGTACTTTCGGAATCTTTTTCTCCTTCAATGGGTGTGTAATAACCATTTCCCTGAATATAACCCAGGCTCAGCGTGGAATACATCTGAAAAGCCGGCTTATTTATATAACTGAAATTGCTGTTAGCCGAAAGGGTAAAGTATTCCCGTTTTAAGTTTCCCAGAACTTCATCCTGGTTATTTACTTCTTCATTAATTCTTTGGTAAGCTGCATCAATTCCCAGATGAATGCCTTTGGTCAGATGGTACCGGTATCCCAGATAAAAAGTACCGCTTCCGTTCTGATAAATTGTGTTTACATATCCAACAGTTGCCAGGGTTACGGCAAGATTCACCGTTATTTCCTTTAATGTCTGATGACTGACTATGCCATATCCGGCAACGATTTCGTGTTTTTTGTTTTGGGCAAATGTTGCGGAATGAATAAGGCTGAGTAAAACAAGCCCGGAGATTAATTTTTTCATGATTCAATAGTTACTAAAAAAAAGATATTATTGGTCTCTTTTACAATATAATACGGTATTTATTGAAATGGGGTTACAATTCCAGCCAAAACAACTATTTTTTAGAAGACAATTAGTTTAAGTGGTAGTTTGATCCCTTATTACTATAAATGGCAGGCAAAGGCAGAAATGTGAGGAAGCTGTTACCGGATCATTCATCAGGATCTTCATCCAGAAGTTCCGGTCTGAGGTTTTTTGTTCTTTCCAGTGATTGTTCGAACCGCCATTTTTCAATTTTTTCAAAATTCCCGGATCTCAAGATTTCAGGAACCCTCCATCCCTTAAAGGTTTCCGGGCGGGTATAAACAGGTGGAGCAAGAAGATTGTCCTGAAAGGAATCTGTTAAAGCGGAAGTTTCATCAGAGATTACACCTGGAATAAGCCGGATAATGGCATCGGAAATAACCGCTGCTGCTAATTCTCCACCGGAAAGAACATAATTGCCAATGGATATTTCACGGGTAATGAGGTGCTCCCGGATTCTGTGGTCCACTCCTTTGTAATGGCCACAAAGGATAATCAGATTCTGGTAGGTAGACAGTTCATTTGCTGTATTCTGGTTGAATAAAGTTCCGTCCGGGGAAGTATAAATGATTTCATCGTAGTCTCTTTCCTGCTTTAAGTTTTCTATTGCCTTGTAAACCGGTTCAATTTTCATGACCATACCGGCGCCACCCCCAAAAGCATAATCATCCACACTTTTGTATTTATCTGTGGCATAGTCCCTTAGGTTGTGTATAATAATCTCTGCCAGCCCCTTGTCTATTGCCCTTTTAACAATGGAGTGCGAAAGCGGGCTTTGAATTAATTCAGGTTGTACGGTAATAATATCTATTCTCATTTTAGATGTAAAGTTCTTAGTAAGAAGGAAGAGGCAATTCTTTTTTGAAAGACATATGCTGCCGGATTTCGTCACCAAGGAAATATTTGTCAATTAACAGATATCTGGCCAGTCTTGCAGGTAACTTTATGGAAATTTCGAAAAAATCTGAACTTCCGGTTTTAACATATTCGGATAGTTCTTTGTCAACATCCCTGAAGTAACGTGTGAAATAATACCTCTCTCCTCCATTTATCCATTTTAGAACCGCTTCAACCGGACTGCCATCCGGATTATAGATTTGAAAAATATCTCCTTTTTTCATGATCGCAACCCTGTACAGGGTATCAGAGAATCTTTTTTCCAAAAGAGCTCCCTGCTGGTATGCCGAACTGACAATATGAACCGCCCATAATCCTTCAATGGGGTCGAGTGACCCTGAATTATTCGTGAAATATTCTTTAAAAGATTCCACGGATTTAAATCCGGAAGAATCAGGAACAGGCCTTATTTGTCCGTTATTAATTTTAACTCCGTAAAAGTTGAATCCGTCCCTGGCTTTCTCAATGATATTTATTTTACGGATATCTTTATTAAGGTATGGAAACCATATCTGAAAATCATGATGGTCATTAAATGAACCGACTTTTTGCATTTTAGGGCATACTCTAATATTCTTTGCAACGATCATATACAGCCGGGTGTCTGTTCCTGCAGGATTAATATTGAATGATTTTTCGGCGCATATCCATGCCTCATAATCAGCTCTGTAATAGAAATCAATAATGGTAAACTGATCCGTAATTTCAATCTTTTTAATTAAAAGATTCATTTCATCCTGTCGTTTGATTTCCGGAAAAAGGGTTACCTGCCCCTGTAATGAGAAGGTGAAAAATAGGGTGTAAATAAGGAATGAAAACTTTTTCATAATATTAACCGGAATGGATTTCTAAAGTTAAATTGAAAAAACCATATCAGAAAACAAATATGAAACAATTTTCATAATAAAAAAAGAAGCCATCAGCTGGCAGGCTGATGGCTTTTAATATACTATTCCGTAAATGAGATTTTACAAACCCTCATCTCCAACAAAAGGTAAAGCTTCCATAATCTCATATCTGACGGCTGTTTGAACATATTGTTCAATCTCCACAAATCTTGTGGCAACCATTGCATTCGTAGCTTTTTTCACCTGCTTGTAATATTTCATTTTTAGAGCCAGCATCTTTTTTCTGTATTGAAATACTTTCCTGACAAATTCATCTGCCTGTTCATCGGTCATATTTTCAAAGTTCTCAGCATATTCTTTTAAGAAAGCGATTCTGCCATCCTGTAACTTTCCTGCTTCGGTCTCAAATTTATTATACAAAGGCCAGAAAGCTACCGCTTGTTCATCAGAAAGGTTCATGTTTGCTTCAAACAAGGCTTTTTTCGATAATTTAAAATAGGATTTTACCAATTCTTCCTCAGAATTTGAGGTTTGTCCAAAAGCCTGAAAGCCAATAAAAGCAATAAAAGCAAATAAAATTAATCTTTTCATAGTAAAAGTTATAAAGTTAATAAATGAATAATAAAAGTTAAAAACGAATAATGATACCTCCTGTAAAATCTCCCTGTACAAATGTAGTGGAAGCATAAGCGCTGCCTCCGCAACCACCTGTTCCGCAACCAATTCCCAATCCTCCGAATTGCATTGGCATGAGTAGTCTGGCTTGCAGGCGAATGCCAAAATGTTCGGTAGGGAAAATTTTAACACCACCTCCTAATGTTATTGAGAAATTGGTGGATGAACTGTAACCTCCATCCCGTGGAGTAAAAACGGTCATTCCCAGTGTGCCAACTAAAAAAGGGATAAAAGCATCATTGTTTATTTCAAATTCCCGTAAGGAACCAATTTGGATATAATCAACGATCAAAGTCCGGATAATCTTTTCGTAATCCGTATAGGATTTTTGCATTACACTAGTCGTCAGTCTGCTGTAGCCCAATTCGAGCTGTGTTTCCGAAGCAAGATTAACATCTGCCATGATCCCCCAATTCTGGCCATCCTCAATTTTTAAATAGCCCTGATAATAATTAATTTTACCCCCCAGCATAAAGCCGGTATAAGGAGAGATTTCAAATCTTTGGGCAGATGTTTTGTATGGGATCAATAGCAGTAATAAGATTCCAATGGTTCCTATGAACCGGAGTTGTTTTTTCATAAAATGTTATTTTAAAAAAGTTTAATGTCTGAAGTGGAAGCCCACACTGAATGTTAAATAGGAGTTGCCATCGTGGCCTCCGGCTGCCAGTGTATTGTCATACCTGGCATTCAAAACAAAACCGGTACCATAGGAAAACTCATAAACAAAACCGGCTTCAGGAAAAAATCCAAAATGCCATTGCCTGTTTTCAACTGTATAGATTCCCATATCAGTACGTACGTATTGTCCGTAAGCGCCTAAGCCTGCACCAATATAGGGCATGAAATGACTGCTTGAATTGAAATAATATTTAATTCCACCGGTAATCGGAAATGAGTTAATGTAACGGTATTGCCTTCCTGTTACAGTTTGAGTTCCGTCATAATACGAGTCAAAAGGCATTTCTTCATAAAAAGTATGCCAGGAAAACCTCAGGTCTATGGCGAGGTTGTCTGTGACATACCTGCCAATATCAAATGAAAATCCCCGGAAACTTGTTTTACTGATAAAATCTGCTGTATTCCCCAAAGGAACAGACATATCATAAGTAATATTGGTAAATGTTTCCTGACTGTAGCTATTGTTGCTTAAAGTTAGAGCAAGAACTGCAATAACTATGAAATATTTAATTTTTCTCATGATTGTAATATTGGTATAATAATTAAATTATGTTATTTTTTGGGAGCAAACGGAGGTTGATTAAATGCCTGATCGATATTCCGGTTAATCCTTTCTAAAGTATTTGCATCACTTGTGCTTAACAATCCATTGATGGCTGAGTTCCATACAATATCAACTGTATCTTGTTGAGTTGCAGGTGGGTTTGCCATTTCCATAAATAAAGAACCGGTAGTATAGCTGTAAGAATATCCCCATCCATATCCTGGGTACCATGGATACCAGCCACCCCAGCCGGGATAACCACCCCACCACCAACCTCCGCCGGGAATCCAGCCTATACCGGTATAGCTGGAAGAGGTTACTGTAGCAACTACATAAACATCGGCATCATTTTCATCTGCCTGCCGGGTATATCCCAGTTTTGTCATGTTTGACTCTATCCGGTTTAAAATATCATCTTCGAACTTCCTTTCAATTTCGTCATCACTGTCTCCTTTGGCGTAATGAACCGTGTCCGGCATAAAATAATTCATGTTTGCATTAAAGTCGAAATCTTCATCATAATTTGTCATAATGATGTCAGTGTCGCTGTAATATTCCACTCCTCCCGGATAACAGGAGAAAAATGCAAGTGGCATTGCAGCCACAATTATAAAACTAAAGATTTTTCTTAACTTCTTTTTCATACTATTAAAATTTGATATTTGATTATTTGTAATAAAAAATAATTATTTTATCGATCTTGCAAATTTAAATTAAATCTAAATAAAAACAAAATTCCCAGAATAATTAGATGTAAACTATTTGATTAATTACCGGTATTCCACAAAAATAATGCCATAGAATCAGGCATTATTTTCAAATGAAGGTTTTCTTAAACCTGTCTCAGTAATAATGGCAGTAACCAGTTTGTTTGGAATGGCTTCAAAGTAGTAGTTTCTGATATGCAATCTCTCGGGAGGGTTCTTCCAGATTTCTTTCGGATCTTTTTTCTTCTCTTTCATATTAATACAGGAATCATCTTCAAAAAACTTACGACTATCCGATAGAACATAAAAGGGTTTGTTAAATTCTTTTGCAAGGAGTGCAAGAGCGTATGTGCCTGTTTTATTAATGAAATGATTCATACAAACCCGGTCTGCACCTGAAATAACCAGGTCTGTTTCAGGAAAAAACCGGGCAGCGGCACTATCCGTTATAAAAGTTACTTTAAACCCTGATTTTACTAGAAATTTTGCCTGTTCCCTTCCTTCCATTACAGGTCTGGATTCAGTCTGAATAATATGAATATTATTAAAATGCCGGCGTTGATGCTCAAAAAATGATAAAATTGTTCCACTGTGGCTTTGAACTATGACAGTTTTGTTAGAAAAATCAATAACTGAGGATGCATTTTTAGCAAGTTTTAACGGAATTCCATCCCATTTTTCTGCATATAACCGGAGAAATTCGCTGATACTTCGTTCATCATTCCTTGAGATGAATGTTTTACACTCTTTAATAAAATGCAATATTACCGGAAAATTAGCAAACCCCGTTTCCAGAAAATTCAGGAGTTCAAATAATTCTTTTTGTCTGCCTGCATTATTTCTTCTGGAATAAAACGAAAATGCTTTTGTAAGGTCATTTAACAGAACCACAGAGCCGGACTGTCGGTTAGAGAGTATATCCCATACTTCCTGGTATAGTATTTCCATAATTCCGGGGAATTAATTCTTTTGTTATATTAAAAAATAATGACCATTTGTGTAAAAGAGTGATTTATCTGAGTCTTTTTCGTTCTCTTATTTTATGGAACAGGCCTTTTACCATTCTTCCAATAAAGAAACCGGCACCAATGGCGATTTTTGGGTAAGATAAAATAGATTCTCCTATTTGGTTCGCAACATTTTTTGTATTTAAAGAGCCCAATAGATTCTGGTAATTTTCTTTTATTTCATATTCTTTCTTAACAATTTCTGTCCAGGTTCTTTCCTTTGCAAGACGAAGTTCATAATAGCCTTTAATCTTTATTTTTTTACTCATCCGTTTCAGTTTTTTCTTCAATCTCAAATAAAGGAACAAGTTTACGGGCAATCGGATCAAATATAAGCGACTGCCGGAAAATGTATATAATGATAATCAGCAATATAAATATACCAGTTACAATAAGAAAACCAACCGAGGTTTGATTAAAAAACTCACCCAGCCAAAAAGCAAGTGCAAATCCCCCGAAAATCATAATTATAAATGCGATCATCCAAAAGATCATTCCGGCAGTAAGCACCGAAAACAATTCTATAAACTTTTCTCCTGCGGATAGCTTATAATGTTTTATTCTCAGAGTTATATACAGCTTTATTTGCTCTATTAACTCTGAGAAACTTGTGACAATTGATTTCTCCATTATTTGGTTTTACAGTTATTCAGCAGCCTCAGCTTTTTTTCCTTTGCTTGTTTTTGCTTCTTCCACAGGCTCTTTTACACTGATTATCTGGTCTTTCAGATCATCAATCAAATCTGTTAGTTGTTCTTTAAGATCATCAACCTCATCTTTGAGATCTTTGGCTTTATCTTTTAGCTTGTCTCTGGTCTTGGAGCCTTCTTCAGGAGCAAAGAGTATACCAACGGCAGCCCCTATTGCAGCACCTGACAAAAATCCGATAAAAAAATTAGTGGATGAATTTTTCATGATTTTATTATTTTAAATTATTTAATATGAAATATATCTTTATGTAAAGGTACTTAATTTTAAAAAAATATGCAAGAAAATATAGGTCAAATCTATACTCTGTTTAGATTTTTTAACAGTTTTTCACATTATTAGATAAAAATTCAGGTGAATGCGGTAAATTTGTGCCTCAACATAAAATTTTAGAATAAGAAATGTCAGAATATTTGCAAAACAGGGATGAGATTATTAATGACTTATTTGAGTTTTCTCTGGGACTGATAGGAGGAAGTAAAGGAACTGAACTTCTAAAAGAATATGAAAACATCCTGACTCAGGTTTATCCCGCAGATGTGTTGATTGTTGTGGATAAGCTGGTAGGTACCGGTGAAAATATGAAACTGCTTAAAACCGGTGTTAACAAAGTACTGAATATTTTATATACAACTATAAACGAAAAGAATACTCCTGATTACCCTAAAGAGCATTTTCTGGAACTAATGGTAAGAGAGAACACGGAGTTAGACCGGAGGTTAAAGGATATTAAACCACTAAACCGGTCGTTTAATAAAATCCAGGATACAGATGAACTTAAGAAGATATATGCTGATTTAAAGGTTAAAATCATTGATTTACAGATTTTTCAGGCACATTACATTCGCAAGGAAAATATTTTGTTTCCGGTTGTGGAAAAACTAAGGGAGGATCACAGATGCCTGTCCATGATGTGGTCGTTTCATGACGATATCAGAAAACTTTTAAAAAGCCTGACTTCTGAGCTGGAGAATGCGAAGCCTGATAAAAAGGTGTTGAATTCTTTGCTGGGTGATCTTTTTTTCCGCATGTATGCCATCCGTTTCAGGGAAGAGAAAATTCTGTTTCCTGTTGTTTACCCGCAGATCTCAACCGATGAATGGGATGATATGCGGAAACAGAGTGCTGAAATTGGTTATGCATGGATTAAAATGCCGGAGAATGAAAGGGTAAATCCGGATTATCTTTCCGAACAAAACAAGCTGGAAGATGCGATGATTGATCTGGGAACAGGAAAGATCAGGGCCTCACAACTAATGTTGCTGTTTGACCATTTGCCGCTTGATATAACCTATATTGATGATAATGACAGGGTAGTGTATTACTCCGATCCGCCGCACCGAATTTTTCCCCGGTCAAAGGCAGTCATCGGACGAACAGTTCAAAACTGTCACCCACCTGAAAGTGTGTCGGTTGTAAACAAGCTTTTAGATGCTTTCCGTTCCGGACAGAAGCAAAAAGAATCTTTTTGGATCAATATGGGAGGGAAGAACATCCTGATTGAATATTATGCACTAAAGGATGTGAATGGAAATTATACCGGAACCATTGAAGTTAGCCAGGATGTAACTGCCATTAAAAATCTGAAGGGAGAAAAACGTTTGCTTGACATGTAGCTTTATCCGGAAGAGTTCATTTCTTCCCTGAATATTTTTGATGCCATGTTAGAATGAGTTTTAATTGTTCAGAATATATAAAATAAAGGGAAATACTTCTATTTTTGTAAACTATGCCAAATAAGCAAATCAAGGAAGAAAATAATTATTTCCCGGAATCGGTCAGGACGAGGAATGTTTTTAGAAACCTGATCCTCCACCTGCATCCGGTTAAGGTGCGTAGGGCCAGTTTGAAGTTTACCCATACCTTTGGACTGGGAGGGATGGTGGCCTTATTGTTTGTATTGCAGGTTTTTACCGGTTTGATTCTTCGCTTTGTTTATCTGCCGGTTGTAGATCACGCATACGAATCCATCCTTCAGATAAACCAATCTGTATTTTTCGGACAGTTTATCCGGAATATTCATCATTGGAGTGGTATGCTCATGGTTATTCTTACTTTCCTGCATCTTCTCAGGGTCTTTTATACGGAGGCTTTTCATTCACCCAGACGGTCCAACTGGGTGATTGGGGTAGTGCTTTTTATTTTGGTGATCTTTTCCAATTTTTCGGGGTATCTTTTGCCCTGGGATCAGCTTTCCTTCTGGGCTGTAACGGTAATGACAAGTATGCTGGAATATATTCCGTGGGCAGGAGGCTGGCTGGCACAATTAATCAGAGGAGGCTCTGATGTAGGTCCTGTAACTTTGTTGAATTTTTTTACATTTCATACGGCTCTTCTTCCTATGTCTGTTGTGATCTTAATGGCCTTTCATTTTTGGAAAGTACGTAAGGCCGGCGGAGTGGTCATACCCGGAGGGAAAGCCAATCCGGATAAAGAATATATAAATACGGTTCCCCACCTGGTTCTGAAAGAACTGGTTGTTGCTTTAGTACTTGTAGGTACTATATTGTTGATGTCCGTTTTTTTCAATGCCCCCTTGCTGGAAAAGGCCAATCCCGCTTTGAGCCCGAATCCGGCTAAAGCACCCTGGTACTTTCTTGGAATTCAGGAGTTACTCATGCATTTTCATCCGTTTTTTGCAGCCATTCTTATTCCATTGCTTTTTGTGGGCATGCTTTTCTGGCTGCCATACAGCAGGTTTGATAAAATGAGCCTGGGCATCTGGTTTGTTTCGGAGAAAGGACGAAAGCTTTGTCTCAGGGTATTGCTATTTACAATAGTTGTGGTTCCCATACTGGTATTGTCAAATGAGTTTATTCCGGACATGATCGGATCTGCTTCAGGATGGAAGGCCATGGTTCTGGAAGGTCTGGTTCCCTTTTTGATTATTCTTGTGGTTCTGTGGGTCTGGGTAATCATTCTGTATAAAAAGAAAAAGTACAGTAAAAATGAGATTGTACAGGCGGTATTTACTTTTTTAGTCATATCCTATCTCACTTTGATGATCATTGGTATCTGGTTCCGGGGTGAAGGAATGGCATTGATGTGGCCCTGGAAGGTTTAATGAATAAATGAATTAATTGTATTCCCGGCAGGAAATGAAGCATGTAAATAATAATATAAAAGATTCAGAGGATCAAATGACCCGGCGGGGTTTTTTCTACCGGATTTGGAAATGGCTGGCGGTAATTGCCGGACTGGAAATAGCAGGGATATCCATTGCTTTTATTTTTACAGGAAAAAGAAAAGAGCAGAAATCCGATCAGTTGAAAGTGCTGGCCCGTATTGAAGACATTCCTCCGGGGACGGTTTTTCCGTACAGAATTGGCCAGCTTTATCTGGTAAGGTTAAAAAATGGCGGATTCATGGCTTTATCACTGAAATGTACTCATCTGGGGTGTTCCATTCGCTGGTACGACGATTCACAAAAGTTTATTTGTCCGTGCCATGCCTCGGAATTTGATATGCGTGGGAATGTTAATAAGCCACCTGCACCCCGGGCACTGGATATTTATAAGGTGGTGGTAGAGGATGGTTTGATCAAGGTTGACCTTGGAAAGAGAATAAAAAGAACAAAATTTGAAAAATCACAGGTGACCTTCGCCTAGAGAAACAGATAAATGGATAAGTGGAAAAAAACAGGCTTTATTGCTACCCTTGTAATTGTCCTTGCATTTCCTTTGTACCTTGTACGGGTGGCAGTTTCCGGCCCGGAAAAGGGAGTGGAAAACAAGGGAGCACTTCATTATACCGGCACTGAGTCCTGTGTTGAATGTCATAAACAGGAATATGATGACTGGTTGATCTCCCATCATGCTCACGCAATGGATACTGCCAGTGAGCAATCAGTAAGGGGAGATTTTAATAATTCGGAATTCAGCCGTTATGGTGTCACAAGTCGCTTTTATAAGAAAGATGGAAAGTATTATGTACATACCCAGGGCCCGGAAGGTAAAATGGGAGATTTTCAGGTTGCATATACATTTGGTTACACTCCTTTGCAACAATATCTTATTCCTTTTGAAGGAGGAAGACTGCAGTGTTTACCGATTGCCTGGGATACGGAGAAGGAAAGATGGTATCACCTTGCAGATTCGGTTTATCATGGAGAGGATATTAAACCCGATGACTGGCTTTACTGGACAAATAACGGGCAGAACTGGAACGGCATGTGCGCTGATTGCCATTCCACAGATCTTAAAAAAGGATTTGACCCGGAATCCCGGACTTTTCACACCACCTGGTTTGAAATCAATGTGGGTTGTGAGGCATGCCACGGCCAGGGTTCTGCTCATCTCGACTGGGCAAATCTGCCGGAAATGGCCAGACCGGAAGGAGTGAATTACGGACTGGTGGTTAAAACTTCGGGCATTACCAACAAAGAGTATGTGGATGAATGTGCCCGGTGTCATTCGCGACGTAGTGTTTATGGTGATTTTAACGGAAGTTTTCATCATTTGCTGGATTATATAAATCCTCAAAATCCTTCTGAACCTTATTATTATCCTGATGGTCAGATTCTGGATGAGGATTATGTATATGCTTCCTTTCTTCAGAGTAAAATGTATGATAATGATATTCAGTGTAATGACTGCCATAATGTACACAGTGGCAAAACCATTTACCCGGTTGACGGGAATGAATTGTGTATCAGATGTCACCGTGCGGAGGATTATGACACCTACAATCATCATTTCCATAAATATAAAGGAGAAGAGGGAAAAGATCTGATCCTTGGGGATTCCGTTGTGAAGGTAGGAGAGGGGGCTCTTTGCATCAATTGTCATATGCCCGGAAAGTACTACATGGGAGTGGATTTCCGTCGTGATCACAGTATTCGTATTCCACGGCCTGACCTCACACTGGAAATAGGGAGCCCCAATGCTTGTAACCAGTGCCACACGGATAAATCTGCAAAGTGGTCATTAAAATATGTCAATCAGTGGTATGGTGAGAATAAAAGATCTCATTACGGATTGGTATTCTCCAAAGGTGCAGAGGGAGATAGTACAGTAATTCCTGCATTGGCTAAATTGGCCATGGATACATTGTATCCTGTAAATATACGTACCACTGCCATCAACCAGCTGGGGTACTTTCCTGATGCAAAAGCGCAAAAATCAATAAATGAAAACCTGAATGATCCGGAAGCAGTGGTGAGATATACCTCCGTACAGGTGCTTCAGGACCCTTCACCTGAAGTCCTTGCGTCAACGCTGACTCCTTTCCTGAAAGATCCAGTTAAGGCAGTCCGAATGGTGACGGCTTTCAGGCTTTCTTCCATACCAGGGCAGTATCTGCGGAAGGATACACTATTCACCCGGGCTTATCAACGGGCTCTGGATGAATACATCCGGGCCATGTATTACGCATCTGATTTTGCTGCAAGCAGGCATAATCTTGGAATAGTTTATGCCAACCTGGGTGATCAGAAGAAATCTGCAGAAAACTATAGGGAGGCGATACGTATTGATAACCAGTTTTACCCATCCAAACTAAACCTGTCAATGGTATATAACCGATTGGGTGAAAATGCAAAAGCCGAATTACTTTTGAGGGATGTTGTTAAGAATCATCCCGAGGTGAATGAAGCATACTATTCTCTTGGCTTGCTGCTTGCTGAAGAAAAGAAATATAAGGAGTCGGCTGTGTATCTTGAAAAAGCAGTAGAGATAATCACTGACAGGCCCCGTATCTATTACAATCTCAGTCTTTTGTATCAGTATCTTCAAGAACCTGTAAAGGCTGAAAAAGCCATGCTAAAGGCCTTGGATATTGAACCGGGGAATCCGGATTTTATCTTTGCAATGGCTGATTTTTACCTAAAAAGAGGCGAAGCAGATAAAGCAGAAGTGTATGCTTTAAAACTGAAGAAAATGTCGCCGGGAAATCAAAATGTGCAGAATCTTTTGGATGCCATTAACAGATTGAAACAAAAAAAGTAACGAAAGAATATAATTTTTTTAACGATTTTATACACGAAGAATTTATTATTATGCGAATGAATTTAAATAGAAAGTATCCGCGGATTTTAGTGACCATTTCCTTTCTAATGTTGATGTTGTGGTTTCAGGCTACTTTTGTTTCATGTACATCCAAAACTAAAAAAGATACCGGTAAGAAGGAAGTTGAAACAAAACCAGGGAAACAGGAACCCGGTGGAAAAGCCCTTGAACCGGACCTGTTTTTTGAGGCTGCCCTGAATGGTGACCTGGAAGGAATCAGGTCTATGCTGCGGCTTGGGATGGATGTAAATATTACGGAAGAGGAGGGAAGAACAGCATTAATGTTTGCTGGCTATAACGGCCATACGGAAATTGTAAAATTATTAATTGACAGAGGGGCTGTGGTTGATTCCCGTGATCTGGCTGACAGAACGGCTCTTTTATATGCAGCTACAGGCCCTTTTCCCGAAACGGTGAAAGTACTACTGGAAAAAAAGGCAAATATCAATGCAGTGGATAATGGGGAACACTTTTCTCCACTGATGCATGCTGCTGCAGAAGGAAACCTTGATGTGGTTAAAATATTAATTGATTATGGTGCTGATCCGACTTTAAAGGATGTGGACGGAGATACAGCCGAATCATTTGCAAGGCAAAAAGGACATACTGAAGTTGTGGAGTACTTAAAATCTTTGAAATAAAATGGTATTTTCAGGTAGTAAGGAAGTAAGCCTGCGGCCATTCAGGATGTCTGATAAGGAGAGACTTGTGGAGTTGGCAAACAACAAGAATATAAGTATAAACCTTCGCGATGGTTTTCCGCATCCATACAATATAGATGATGCGGAGCGTTTCATTAAAAATTGTATAAATCAAAATCCGGTCTTAAATTTTGCTATTGAGCTTGACGGATTATATGTCGGGAACATTGGCCTGGTTATGGGAAAGGATGTTTACCGGAAAAGTGCTGAAATTGGATATTTCCTTGGAGAACCCTACTGGAATATGGGAATTATGTCTGAAGCAGTAAACCTGATGGTTGATTTTGGTTTTGAAAACCTGGATATTGTCCGGATACATACCGGAGTTTTTGAATACAATATGGCTTCACAACGGGTACTTGAAAAATGTGGGTTTTACAAAGAAGCGGTTTTTAAACGGGCTGTTTTTAAAAATCGCAGGATTTGGGACGAAGTACGGTATGCAAAACTGAAAACGGAATAGTGACTCCGGGAAAACGCCAAATATTGCCTTATTCCCGTTTTGAAAATGAATATGGAAAATCTTCTTTTTGTATCCCTCTTTTAAAATTCGGTATTGAATCCATCTCCAGCTTAAGCACACCTCCTTTCATAATATCTTCATGGCTGATCAGGTTCTTTGTATATTTCCTGCCATTTAAGAATGCTTCCCTTATGTACACATTCTTTTTGCTGTTTTGGTCTGCCTGAACCGTAAAAGTTTTACCGTTTTCCAGATAGAGAGTGATCTTGTTGAAGAGGGGAGAACCCAGTACATATTCTCCGGAACCCGGACAAACAGGATAAAAACCCATGGCCGAAAATACAAACCAGGCGGAAGTCTGGCCGTTATCTTCATCACCACATAATCCGTCGGGGAACGGAGTATAGAGTATATCCATTACCTCGCGCACATGTTTCTGTGCTTTCCATGGCTGGCCGGCATAATTGTACAGATAGATGGCATGTTGGATGGGCTGATTTCCGTGGGCATACTGTCCCATTCCGGCAATGACCATTTCGGTGATCTCATGTATCTGAAAACCATAATAGGAATAATCAAAAGAGGGTGGAGAACTGAATACCGAATCCAGTTTTGCCGCAAATGCTTCTTTCCCGCCCATCAGGTCAATTAAACCCTGAGGATCATGAAAAACAGACCATGTATAATGCCAGGAAGAGCCTTCAGTAAAGGCATCTCCCCACTTGTCAGGAATAAAAGGGGATTGCCAGGTTCCGTCCAGATTCTTTCCCCGCATAAAGTTGGTTGAGGTGTCGAAAACATTACGGTAATACAGTGCCCTTTTGGCAAAAGTATCCACCTCACTTTCGGGCCGGTTCAGCGCTTCGGCAAGCTTCATAACGGTGAAATCATCGTAAGAATACTCCAGGGTACGTGCTACATTTTCATTAACTCCCACATTGTAGGGTATATACCCCAACCGGTTGTAATAATCCACCCCGTATCTCCCGACAGAATGCATAGGCCCTTCATTCTTACTGTTTTTCAAAATGGCTTCGTAAAGCGTTTTAATATCGTAATCCCTGATCCCTTTTAAAAAAGCATCGGCAATATTAGCCGCTGAATTGGATCCGATCATGACGTTACGATGTCCGGGACTTGCCCATTCCGGCAGCCAGCCACTCTCCCTGTATGTATTCACCAGCCCTTTCATAAGCTGGTTGTCAAAATCACGGTACATCAGGGTGAAAAATGGAAATACTGCACGGAAAGTATCCCAGAAACCATTATCTGTAAACATATAACCCGGCAATATTTTTCCGTTATACGGACTGTAGTGGATCATCCTGTTTTCTTTATCAAATTCATAAAAGATTCTGGGGAAAAGTAAGGTCCGGTATAAGGCGGTATAAAAAATGGTTTTCTGATCTTTACTGCCACCTTCCACTTTAATTCTGTTTAATTCTTTATTCCAGGCTTTTTTCGCTTTTTCTTTCGTAGTATTAAAAGAATCATCGCCAATTTCTCTTTGCAGGTTCAGTTCTGCCTGTTCTGTACTGATAAATGAGGATGCTATTTTCAGGTTTATTATTTCTCCTTTTTTTGTGGAGAACCGGAGGATGGCTCCTGTTGCTTCACCTTCGGCTTCCTGTTTATTCTTCAGACCTTCTGAATCTTTCCAGGTATAAAAAGCTACTGCAGTTTTATCGTATGTGATTACAAAATAGTTTTTGAAATTTTCAGGAACTCCTCCGTTGTTATTCCTGCAATAACCAAGGATCTTTTTCTCACCGGGAAGGATTTTTACTTTGGATCCTTTGTCAAAAGCATCCAGCAGGATAAAAGAACTGTCGGATTCCGGAAAAGTAATCCGAAACTGCGCGGCTCTTTCCGTAGGAGTAATCTCTGTGGTAATGTCGTAATCGCCAAGATAAGCTTTATAATAGTGAGGTTTGGCAATTTCTCTTTTATGGCTGTACCAGGAGGCTCTTTCCTTTTCCTGCTTTGTTAATTTGCCGGCCATGGGCATTATTGAAAATGCCCCGTAATCACCCATCCATGGGGAGGGTTGGTGTGTTTGTTTAAAACCGGTGATCTTTTTCCCGGCATAGGCATAGAACCAGCCACCATGCAGGCTTGTCTGGGGCGACCAGAAATTCATTCCCCGTGGCAGGGCAATTGCCGGGTAGGTATTACCGTTGGACAATCTGAAATCAGAATCTGTACCAATAAGGGGGTTGACATAGTCTGACAGATTATCCTTTTTTTGTTCCGTTTTGGGCCCCTTGCAGGAGAAAAAAAGGAAAGGCAGGAAAATCAGGGGAATGAGTTGTTTCATTTCACTTGTTTTTATTTTGAACAGGAAGGACTGCAAAAGGAAAAGAAATCCCATAGCAAGCCGTAATTTGATAAAAAATGAACTCAAAAATAGTTTATTTTCTGCAAATCTACAGAATTGGTTAATCAGATAGATGAATCTTCCCCTATAAAAAGTAATTGTTAGAGAAAATAACTACCGGATACAACTCCCTTGAAAGAATATAATAGGTATCTTTACTTTCAAAAGTTATCTATGTAAACATAGTTTGTGCACAAGCAAATTGAACATCCTGCTAAATGAGACAATACTAATGATTGAATATTGGGAATCGAGTTTTAAGGAGATGCAGACAACTTGGGGATTTGAGCCTTCTGATTCTGCAATTTTATCAAAGGACTTTTTTCTTGACTGTAAAGCAAAAAAAATTTTAATTCCAGGGATTGGATACGGACGAAATGCAAAAATATTTTGTGACAACGGATTCGATGTGACAGGAATTGAAATTTCAAAAACGGCGATTAATTTAGCAAAGAGTATAAATGGACTTGAAATAAAAATTTATAATGGTTCTGTTACTGAAATGCCTTTTGAAAACAAGATGTATGATGGAATATTTTGTTATGCCTTAATTCACTTGTTAAATTTCCGAGAAAGGAGAAAATTTATCAAAGATTGTTTTGGTCAACTAAAACCAAATGGACATATGATTTTTACGGTTGTTTCAAAAAAAGCATCAATGTTTGGAAGTGGAAAACAATTAAGTAAAGACAGATTTGAAATAATGAAAGGATTAAGTGTATTCTTTTACGATACAGATTCAGTAAAAAGAGAATTTAAAAAATATGGATTGGTAGAGTTTTCAGAAATAGATGAACCAATTAAGCATATGGAAAATGAACCACCAATTAAATGTATTTTAGTAAAATGTAAACGGATTGAATAGCGCAGATGAAAAAATCGAAATAATTGAATATGAAAGGATTTTTCTTAACGAACATTTAAAAATGATACTCCGTATTCAAGAACACAGCTGAAGACTAAAAAGAAAAAATGATAAAAAATAAAAAAGCCAAATGGATTGTAAGAGTGTTATTGCTTGTTGGAACAATAGTTTCAATGTTTTTTGTGCCATGGATTTTGGTAAAGGCATGGATTTTACCACTACCCGACACAATTCAAGAACAAGTAGATGAGGCTATAGGGCACGGATTTGATGGAATGATTGTTTATATAGATCAAGCAGGGGAACCATCAAAATTTTATACCGGAGGTTGGAAAGATAGAAAGAAGAAAATACCAGCAGACCCAAAATCACTCTTCAAAATTGCCAGTATAAGCAAACTTTATACAGCAGTAGCAGTTACCAAATTGGTTAAAGAAAATCGTTTGTTTTTTGATAAAACGCTAGCCTATTACCTGCCAGAGCTAAAAGGAAGAATAGAAAATGCTGAAGAAATCACCTTGAAAATGATGGTTCAGCATCGGTCTGGGATACCCAATTTTACAGACAATCCCGCTTTTTGGCAAAACGAACAAGAGAACAGTAAAGATGCGCTCGAATTTGCACTCGATATGCCCGCAAGTTTCAAACCCGACAAAGGCTATGAATATTCAAATACCAATTATTTGTTGCTGCGCCGGATTATGGATAATGTTTTAGGATACAACCATAACGAATATATCAAGGAAAAAATTTTAAAACCCCTTAAACTTAAGAATACGTTTTTTTCGATTACCGAGGTCAATTTAGAGGATGTAATGAGCGGTTATTATGTTGGATATGACGAAGATTTTAAAGAAAACGAATACGGAATGTTGGCTACCGCAGAGGATGTTGCTATATTCTTACGAGCCTTGAATGATGGGTCTGTTTTTGGGGAAGGCGAACAAGAAATCTACCCTTACAAATACAATCACGGTGGTTTGGTCATCGGTTATCAAAGTTTGGCGGAATACCACAAAGATATTGATGCGGTGGTAGTTCAATTTATCAATACAACAGATTTTGAAGGGTATGAATGGAATTTATCACAAATTTCAATTAACCGAATTGTGAAAATATTAAGAAAGAAAAACTAGCCACAACATAGTAGGATTTAAGGCTCAGTTGAGCCAAAAAAAGAGGCAGCAAAATTGATTCTTACTGCTTTTTGTGATATAGATTCTCCCTGATTAACCACCCTCAATTGAGTTTTAAATTTTGCCTGCCCGCCGTATCCCGAATTTAGTGGAGAAGGAGGGTTGGGCTAAGATTATCCGGATTACAAAATAGCTATTGCAATACAAGTGAACACCGATGTAAATGTGGATTTAGGTAGTTATATTACCAGACTTTCCCAAGTATTGCTGATAGATGTACCCGAATAATTAATTGATCTCCTCAAAGAGAAGTAACTGGGGTTGGAATAACTTGCTGAAAAACACAACTGAATATCAGTGTTTTATAAATTATTACTTTTTCAGCAAACCCTACCTGTTATTTTTTTTTAGAACTATAATCAATACCCAAATCATTCGACCGGACAGAGATAAGCTTTTCTTTTAGTTTATTCCTGAAGTCAGTCACAATGCCGGCATACTCCGGTTTATTTGCAAGATTGGTATATTGCTTTGGGTCTTTTTCCATATCAAACAACTCAATACCGAGAGAAGCGTCTTCATTGTACTGAATGTAAGCCCATTTTTTGGTACGCAATAGAAATGTATTTCCTCCCTGTGTAACTGTAAAAGCCATATCTCTGACTTTTGCCTCCGGGTCATCCAGTGTTTTTGCCAGGCTTCTGCCCTGTAGATGTTCAGAAACTTTCAGACCTGCCAGTTCAGCAAGGGTGGGATAAAGATCTATTAACTCTGCAAAAGAGTTGCACACCGCGGGCTTTTTGCCGGGTACTTTAATAATCAGCGGAACACGTGCGGATTCTTCTTTCACACTTACTTTCATCCAGAAGCTGTGCTCACCCAAATGGTAACCATGATCTGAGGTAAATACTATAATTGTATTATCTTCCAGGCCTTCTTCTTTCAGGATATTCAGCACTTTACCCACCTGTGTATCCATATACGATACAGAAGCATAGTAGGCTGCCACGGCCTTCTTTTCCTGGTCCGGTGTCATCTTTGCGTTTACAGTGGTTACATAGTTTATTCCCCGTTTTGGAATATCGTCCCAATCTCCTTTTATTTTTGGAGGCATTACAATTTCTGAATAGGGATAGGGCTCAAAATAATGCTTTGGGGCAACAAACGGAACATGTGGTCGAACAAAACCCACCGCCAGGAAAAAAGGCTCATTTTTATGTTTCCTTAATAATTCGCAAGCCTTTTTAGCCGTTTTACCATCTGCATGTACCAGGTCATCACCCTCAGCTTTAACAATTGTCATAACATTTCCTCCCCTGATTGGCAAAGTTCCGTCAGGGTTTCCCTGCACCAGTTCACCTTCTCCAGGAGCTTTCCATTCCGGCCCTTTGCTGTTGAAGCGTTCTGTCCAGGAAGCTTCATCATCTTTTCCATTGCTGCCCGTTTCAATATCCCGGGGAACACCCATGTGGAAAATCTTACTGACCCTGGCAGTGTAATATCCATTGTCTTTAAATAGTTGTGCCCATGATTTTCTGTCAGGACCCACATTCTTCCTACCACTAACATAACCAAAGGTTGTTGTAGCACTGGGATAGTAACCAAACATAAAGGAGGCTCTTGAAGGCCCGCAGACAGGATACTGACAATAAGCTCTGGTATAGCGGGTACCCTCCGATGCCAGCTTATCGATATTTGGCGTTTTGCTCACTTTATTTTCATAGGAGGATACAGCTGTGGATGTTAGATCATCGGCAATTATAAACAGCACGTTGAGTTTCTTTTCCTTAGGTTTTAAGCAACTCAGGCTCAGAAGGGAAAATGCAAAAAGAAGAAGGTATTTCATAGAAAACAGGATTTTATAAAGTTTTAATCAAAAATAGTCTATTTCCTGCACATTTGTTTTGTTTAAAAGGGAATATATTTTTCCAGGTTATGGATAAAAGGATGCAATGTGGATTAAGAATATCCCTTAATGATCTTTTTATTGAATTGCCATGATCTAAAAAGTTTGATGAGTAAATTATACAACATATCCCGAAAAGGGCCGGCAATCCTGAACAATTGTAAAATCCTAAGCTGGATTTTATTGTATTTGATGATTTTTTTCATGGGGATTGAAACATAGTCCTTATCCATAATCATTCTGGCAATTTCTTCCCCGGAAACCAGTGCCTGGTAAATTCCCTCTCCGGTAAGTCCCGAGGCCAGTCCTGCTGCTTCTCCTGCGAGGAAAATATTTCCAAAAGCAAAGCCCCGGCAATCGTAGCTAATGGGGAAACTTTCATATTTTGCTTTTGAAAGATCAAAATTGTTTTGCTTCAGCCATATTTCAAAGCCCTTTTTTAGTTTTTGTACAGGAAAAAACCCGGGATCAACACCGCAGCCTACCGAAAAATAATCCTTATGAGGGAAAACCCATGCATAACCCGATTGAAAGAAGCCTGAGTTCAGGATAAGTTCCACCCTCTCCGGATAGAGGCCGGGAATTTTATACTGGAGGGTTACCAGCTTTCTCTTTACAGGTAGTTTCAAATACCTGCGCACTATAGAATTCGCACCATCTGCACCAACGAGATATTTAAAAGAAAATTCTTCCTGTCTGTTAACAGTAAGTTTGTTATTCTGAATATCTGTGACTAAACTACCGGTTTTAATTTCAATATTTGAATTTTTAAGTTTTGTGGCCTGCCACTGACCGAATTGTTGGCGGTCAATCATAAAAACTGCCGGTTCAGGAAGCTCTCCTTCATGGAAGTATTTGGGTGAACGGATCATGGAGGCTTTGATTTCATACTCGATCAGCTGATCCGGAATATCCATTAATTCCAATGATTTTTTTGTAATTCCACCGGCACATACTTTGGGACCAATGACCGGATTTTTTTCAAGCAAAAGTACACTTAATGATGTCTCTTTTATGAGTTCGGCACATCGCAAACCGGCCGGGCCTGCACCAACTATAACAACATCGTAATGCTTCATTATTTTTATGTTCTTGTTTATTACAGTGATATGCATAATTAGTAAATTTTTCGATATTAAAAAACTGAAGAAGAATCTTGTTTAATAGAATTCAGTGGAAATTATTAATATTGTGTTTTATTTTGAAAAATGAATAAAAACATGAAAAAATACCTGGCTTTGAGAATGGTAAACCGCCGTAAACGGCGGCAACAATCTATTACGGAACTGGAACTTAAGCATACAAATAATCAAATTGTAGATTTTAATGATAGCAGCTATTTTGCTGGTTTGAGCGAAACTGGTTTTTCTTTTGTTTCAAGGATGGCATTCAGGAGTAAGAAACCAAATGAGAACTGGCTGAAGGTACATATTCCTGGGGAAGGTATATGGGGTTTTGAGAATCTGGAAATGGAAGAAGGCAATGGTTTTAAGCAGGGTGGATTTGAATATGTGTGTATTAAGCCGGGCGAACTATGGAAGATCAAATATCAGGGAGTAATCTATAAAGGAAAGGAAGAAAAGAAAATTAAAATTGACCTGGACTGGGAATCAATAGCTCCAGTTATTGATTTTGATGTGGAAGGTACGTCCATGGAGCAGGTGGCATCCCAAATAGCAAAAGAAAAGTGGAATCCAGGATTTTTCAGGAAATTGAAAGAAATACATAAAGTACATTATGAGCAGGCTGGCAGACTTAAAGGTAGCATTCAACTGGATGGTGTAACACACGAACTGGATTTGGCAGGTATTCGGGACCATAGTTTTGGAAGTCGTAATTGGAATGACTGGGAGCGTCATATATGGTATCTGGGCCTTTTGGAAGATGGAAGATTTTTTAATATTAGCATTGTTAATTATGACTTCATAAAAGATCTTAAAGCAGGCTTTTTGCTGGACGGTAACAGATACATTACCCATGTCAAAACACCTTCTTTTAAGGACCTTAATTTACATGAGGTATTACCGACTCAGGTTGCATTTGAGGTACAGGAGAAGAAAGGGGAGTCTGAAAAAGCTGTAAAAGTTATCATGAAGGAATTTTTTCCATTTATAATGGATGATGTGTATCATATACGACAGGCTAAAGCTGAATTTGAATACGATGGTGTAAAGGGGATTGGTATAGCTGAAATGGGTATAAACTTAAAGAGATACAAGCTTGATTACTAGTGTAGAAAAAATAGGCAGTAATGGGGGAGGAAAGGCAAAAGGACTGGCATTCCTTGTAAATCAAGGAATGCGTATCCCTGATACTTTTGTTATTACTGAGCTGGATAAGAAAGAGTTGATGGATTTTCTTCAGTATTTGCCTGATAAAGAATATGCCATCCGATCATCAGCAACAAAAGAGGATGGTGCTGAGTTTTCTTTTGCCGGACAGTTTGAAACCTACCTGAACATTAAGGGTGACAAAAGTATTTATGATGCTGTCGAAAAGTGCTTTAAATCAGCTGATTCAGAGAACGTTAGTGCTTACAAAAAAGAATTGCAAACAGAGGTTGGGGTGGAAATGAATGTGATCATACAGGAGATGGTCAGACCGGAAGTTTCTGGCGTGTTGTTTACCGCTGATCCTGTAAAAAACAGAGTAGATCGTATCAGTTTGAGTTTGTTACAGGGAGTGGGGGAGGATCTGATGTCAGGTCTGAAGAGTGGTGAGAATCTGTCATTATATAAACATTTTAAGTTTCTTCAAGACCTTCCGGAAAGTAAGTTATTAAGCAGGGAAAAGTTAAGAGAACTGGTGGAACTGGCCCTGGAGATTGAGAAAAAGTACGGACAACCTGCTGACCTTGAATGGGCAATTGACCGGGAAGGCACGATCTGGTGGTTGCAGCTTCGTCCGGTTACAAGCCTGAAAACGGTTCATTTAAATGAACTTGACAGCACACCAAATGAGGATGACCCGGTATATACCCGTGGAAATATCGGGGAAATGATGCCTGGACCGGTTACTCCGCTAACCCTCTCCACCTTTGGTGTGGCATTGGAATACGGATTGCAGGTATTTTATAAAAAAGTAGGAGCCATCCCTGGTTTCTCCAGTAAGAATATATTTGTCAGGAACTTTTACAATCATCTTTTCTTTGATTTGCGTGGCCTGTATAATGTAGCAAAGAAAGTAAAGCTTTCCACCAAAGAGAATGTTGATCTGGCTATTGTTGGGGAAATTGTTCCCGGAAATTCTGTTGAAATGGAAGTTTCGAATGCAAGAGGATGGCTGAATTTTATCAGGGTTCTGAAATATACCGGTTCTGCGGCTAAATCAGAGAAAAAGCTGAAATATCTGTATGAAAATTTCAGGATCATGGGTTCATCTGATATGGAAACCTGTTATAAGCAAATCAATAACAATCTTGAGGTATTGAATACGGCTTATGCTCTGCATTATGTTACTTCTTCACAATCAGGTTCTTACTTCAGTGCTATTTTAAACATTTATTCAAAAGGAAAAACGCCTGAACCTGCCCATGTCGAGAAGGTAAGCAAGCTTTTTACCAATATCCCGGATATTGAAAGCGTACAAGTGGTGAAAGCAATAGACCATTTGGCCGGAATCCTGGTAAAAGTTCCGGGAATTGAATTCCAGTTCCTGGAGGTACCCCTTGAAGATGCCCTTGATTTCTTGAAAAATACTGAAAATTCTCAGGTAAGATCTGCCTGGTCAGAATTTATGGAAAGGCATGGACATCGTTGTGTGAGAGAAGCTGAATTAAGAGAGAAGGAATGGGCTCTGGATCCGTCATCCATAGTTGAGGGGCTGAAAGCAAAAACCCTGCTTCTGTTTAACGGGGTGGTTAAAAAGCTAAACGGGTATGCAATGGAGCCGGTTGATCTTTTCAAAGATAAACTTGGATTCGTGGAAAGATCAGTTATTCGTCATCTTTTACCTAAAGCAAGGAAGGCAGTTGCACGGAGGGAGAAGACTAAAGCTTATGCCATTGGAGTACAGTATCAGTTTAAAAAAGCATATCGTCAATTGGCTGGTTTACTGGTTAGGGCAGGTTTATTAACAGATGAGGACCAGATATTTTTTCTTCAGCACAGGGAAATCGGAGAGCTGATAGAATCTCAGGATAAGAAATGGATTTCTGTTGCAAATGAAAGAAGAAGTATCTTTCCCGAGTACCAGAAAATGTCTTTTGCTGATGTTTCTTTTGGAATTCCGGTGCCGGTGGAAACAAATAAAGAAATGATGAATGGAGATTTGACGGGTGTTCCGGTAAGTCGTGGAATGGTGAAAGGCCGTGTACGTCTTGTCAGATCGATGGATGAGGCACGGTTACTTAAGGAGGGTGAAATTATGGTAGCCAGGATGACGGATATTGGCTGGACTCCTTTTTATAGTGTAATTTCCGGTCTGATTACGGAAATTGGTAGCTCTTTATCCCATGGGGCTGTAGTGGCACGGGAATATGGTTTGCCGGCAGTTGTCAACATGAAAGGTGCCATGAAAAGTTTACAAACCGGACAAATGATCCGTCTGGATGCAATTAAGGGAAGGGTGGAACGAATCTGATGCGCTACAGAATTTTTCAGAAAATCCTATTTACCAGTTGATTAACTCTGTGAAATATGCATTTTGGGTCATGCATTACATAAAGCAGACCGAAATACAAAATCGATGTAATCCCGTGAGGATCAAAATGTGACTCCGCTGGAGTCAGGGTCATATAATATTATGCGGGTTACAATAATATGACTCCTACGGAGTCAACTGTCTATTCTGATTGCGACCAGAATGGATTGCATTCCTAAAATTGATACAAGTGCTTTGGTTCTCTAAGATTTGCAATGCGGGTCATGTATTGCACAATACAGGAGTGGATGATATGAGCATCGGTACCGGAACAAGTTTTACTACACCTGAATTATCTGAAACAACTACGTACTATGCTGAGAATGTAACTGGTGACTGTACAAGCGAGAGAGTTACTATAGTTGCAGCCCTAACTCCGGTTGGGGTAGATGAAGGTATATCTGTTAATGGAATAAGCATTTTCTGGTGATATCTCATTGGACTTGAGCGAATTAACTCGGGGAATGTATATTATTGAAGCAATAGTAAAGGAAACTGTATTCAGAAGTCTTATAAGCTTCCATTAGTAATGCATTTATTTTCATTTCACAAAACAGGAATAAAGAATTCTCACCATTGTATCTCAGGTTCGAAATGAACAGATTAAATATGACCTAGCATTATTCTTTTGACAGATAAAAATGAATGGCTTCTGCGGCCTGCTGTCCGGAAGCAATAGCCCTGACAACAAGAGAAGCACCACTTGCAGCGTCTCCAGCTGCAAAGACTTTAGCTTTGTTTGTTGCAAGTTCACTATTGGTCAGGATATTTCCTCTTTCGTCATATTCAATCCCAAGACCATCCAGTAAGCCTTCATGAACCGGTTGTGTAAAGCCTAGGGCCAGCAATACCAAATCTGCCTTATGAATCTCAATTGAGCCGGGTACTTCTTCCATAGACCAGGCACCTTCATCATTTTGAGTCCATTGTACCTCAACGGTTTCAATCTGATTTACAGTGCCATTTTTACAGATGAACTTTTTGGTATTTGTACTCCAGATTCGTTCGCATCCCTCTTCCTGTGAAGAAGAAGTCCGTAGTGTCTCGGGCCAAAAGGGCCAGGGATTATTTTCAGTTCTGGACTCCGGTGGTTTGGGCAATATCTCGATTTGTTTTACACTTTTCGCTCCCTGCCGGATTGCCGTTCCCACACAGTCGGAACCTGTATCACCGCCACCAATCACAATAACATGTTTGTTTTTAGCAGAGATTCTTTTTTTACCTGAAAAGTTTTTTCCTGCAATTATTTTGTTCTGCTGGGTCAGGTAATCCATAGCAAAATAAATACCTTCTGAATCTCTGCCGGGAACTTTAATGTCTCTGGGCTGCATGGCACCAACAGCAAGGCAAATGGCATCATAGTTTTTCAGTAACTCCTCATTGCTGATATCCGTTCCCACATTTACCTTTGTTTTTATCGTAAGACCTTCTTCTTTCATTATCTTAAGTCTCCGGTCAATCACTGTTTTATTGAGTTTGAAATCAGGAATACCAAACCGAAGCAATCCTCCGGCCTTTTCATCTTTTTCAAAAAGTGTTACTTTATGTCCAAGGCGATTCAAACGGGAAGCTACGGTCAGTCCGGCTGGGCCGGAACCAATAACTGCCACTTTTTTTCCTGTTCTTTTCTTTGGGACCCGGGGTTTTATCAGACCGGCTTCAAATGATCTTTCGGCAATGGCCACTTCGTTCTCCCTGATAGTAACAGCTTCCTCATGTATGGCAAGAACGCAGGATTTTTCACAGGGCGCGGGGCACACTCTTCCTGTAAACTCAGGAAAATCATTCGTAAGCTGTAAAATTTCGATGGCTTCATCCAGATTTTTACGAAACAGGGCATCCTGCCACTCCGGAATACGACTGTTTATCGGGCAGGCCCAGTGGCAAAAAGGAATGCCACAATCCATACAACGGGAAGCCTGAAGTATCCTGTCTTCCGTATTCAGGGTTTGTTCTACTTCACTGAAATCCTGTATTCGTTCATCTACAGGTCGGTTTCCTGCATTTTTCCTTTTTACTTTAATAAATCCTCTGGGGTCTCCCATAATATTTCATTCAAAAGCGTTAATAAATTATTCCGAATCAATGCTTCCGGCCCGCTGAAGCTTGATATTAATTTCTCTGATCTTCTGTTCGTTCAGCACTTTTTTATATTCCAGGGGTGTAACCTTAACAAACCGGGGAAGATACATTTCCCAGTTGGTAAGTATTTTCTCAGCCAGCGGACTTTTGGTGTAGGTTAAATGGTTTGATATAAGTTCCTGTAATTCCTTAATGTCTTCATAGTCTGAGATACCACTTAGTTCCACCATATCTTTGTTGCAATAATAAGGAAAATCACCTTCAATGTCCAGAACGTATGCTATGCCACCACTCATACCAGCTGCAAAGTTTCTTCCTGTGGGTCCGAGTACGGCGACACGACCTCCTGTCATATACTCACATCCATGGTCACCGGCACCTTCAACCACAGCGATGGCTCCGCTGTTCCTCACACAAAACCGTTCACCGGCTACACCATTCACATACAATTCACCGGATGTTGCGCCATATAAAATAGTATTTCCGGCAATAATATTTTTTTCAGGATCAAAAGGTACATTAGCGGGAGGATAGACAATGATTCTTCCACCGGAAAGACCTTTTCCAAGATAATCATTTACATCACCCTCCAGACGGAAGGTCACTCCTTTTATCAGAAAAGCCCCGAAACTCTGACCGGCAGAGCCATAAAATTTACAATTAATGGTATCTTCAGGTAAACCTTCTGATCCATAGATCCGGGCAATTTTTCCGGAAAGCATGGCACCGGTTGAGCGGTCGGTATTGTGAATTTCTTTTGATACCCATATTTTCTCCTTGTTTCTGACGGCTTTTACAGATGACTTGATAATTTCCTTGTCAAGTATGGACTCCGGTCTTCCACTATTTTCATATTTTTCCGTATATACCTGTTGGTCTTTAGGAGCAGCAAACGAAAGAATGGAAGATAGTTTCAGCTTATTGATTTTTGGTAAATGTGGTTCTTCATTCTTAAGCAGCAGGTCATTTCTTCCAACCAGGTCATCAAATTTCCGGATTCCCATTAACGCCATATACTCACGTACTTCCCGGGCCAGGAAACTAAAATAATTAACCAGATGGTCTGCTTTCCCCCGGTACCTTTTTCTCAATTCCTTGTCCTGGGTTGCGATTCCTGCAGGGCAGGTATTCAGATGACATTTTCGCATCATCACGCAGCCTAAAACAATCAGGCTGGCAGTAGCAACACCAAACTCTTCTGCTCCAAGCAATCCTGCTATGATCACATCCCGGCCGGTTTTTATTTGCCCGTCAGTTTGTAATTTTACCCTTTTGCGCAGTTTATTCAGGACCAGTGTTTGGTGTGTCTCAGCAAGTCCAAGTTCCCATGGTACTCCTGCATGTTTAATCGAGCTGATCGGACTGGCTCCCGTTCCGCCATCCGTTCCGCTGATCACGATCAGATCTGCATAGGCCTTTGTCACACCAGCAGCAACCGTGCCTACTCCGTTTTCAGAAACCAGCTTTACACTGATTTTTGCCAGGGGATTAACCGATTTCAGGTCAAAGATCAGCTGTGCCAGATCTTCAATGGAATAAATATCATGATGGGGGGGTGGAGAGATCAGGGTAATTCCCGGAAGTGAATTCCGGAGCCGTCCGATAATTTTATCTACTTTATAACCCGGAAGCTGTCCGCCTTCACCGGGTTTTGCTCCCTGTGCCACTTTGATCTGAATTTCATCAGCATTAACAAGATATTGTGCATTCACGCCAAAACGTCCGGAAGCAATCTGCTTGATTGCACTTCTCCGGTTTTTGCCATCTCCCCGGTCAATGAACCTTTTAGGATCCTCACCGCCTTCTCCTGTGTTGCTTCGTCCTCCGATTCTGTTCATGGCAATGGCCAGTGCTTCATGGGCTTCTCTACTGATTGAACCGTAAGACATAGCTCCGGTTACAAAACGTTTCAGTATATCTGATTCAGATTCTACTTCGGAAATGTCTATGGGGTTTTTCTTAAAATCCAGCAAGCCCCTGATAAAATGCGGATGTCGCGTAATGTTGTCACTGAGCTGCGAGAATTCTTTATACTTTTTATAATTATTTGTGGATGAAGCCCATTGAAGTAATCCAATGGCTTCAGGATCCCATGCATGGCGCTCTCCGTTTTTCCGGTAAGAGTAAACACCGGCGTGGACAGGAAGGGCTCCGTTCAGATCAGACTGAAAGGCCTTCTGATGATCCCGAATGGCGTCATTGGCTATTTCTTCCAGTCCGATTCCTCCAATCTTCGAGGGGGTCTTTTGAAAGTATTTGTCAATAAGTTCATTACTGATGCCTACAGCTTCAAATAATTGTGCGCCAAAATAGGACCGCAGCGTACTGATACCCATTTTCGAAATGATCTTCAGCAGGCCCTTGTTGATGGATTGAATGTAATTCTTTCTCGCCTGAGAGTACGGTGTGTTTATCTTACCTGACTCAACCAGATCATAAATTATGGCATAGGAAAGATAAGGATTTACCACACTTGCCCCATATCCTATGAGCAATGCAAAATGGTGGACTTCCCTTGCTTCACCTGTTTCCACAATTAGACCTGTTTGCATTCGTTTCTTTTTTGTGATCAAGTGGTGGTGAACAGCCGAAACGGCCAGAAGGGAAGGAATAGGCGCTTCTTCTTTAGATATCTTTTTATCGGAAAGGATGATAAAATTATTTTCTTCATCCACTGCTTTTTCTGCCTGAAGACAAAGATTCTCAAGTGCTTCTTCCAATCCTTTTGCACCTTCCTTAACCTTGAAAGCCATAGGAAGAATGACATTCGTAAAGGACGCATGTTTCAGGTCCTTGATTTTTCCAAGATCGGTGTTGGTAATTATCGGGCTTCTGAATTTTACAAGCTTACAATGGCTGGCAGATTCTGAAAGCAGGTTTTTTTGAACAGAACCGATATAATTTGTAAGTGCCATCACCAGGCCTTCCCTGAGAGGGTCTATGGCCGGGTTTGTAACCTGTGCAAACAACTGTCGGAAATAACTGAATAAACGCTGGGGCTTTTCGGAGAAAATGGCCATGGGTGTATCATTTCCCATGGAACCCGTTGGTTCTTTTCCTTTTTCGGCCATACTTTTAATGATCGTCAGGATATCTTCTTTTGTATAGCCGAAGATTTTCAGGTAATCCCTGTAGTGTTCACCAAGGGTCGAAGGCACTCTCTTTTTTACTTCTATATCCCTGAGTTCCAGACGATTCTCATTCAGCCAGTTCACATAAGGGCTACGTCGTGCCAGTTCTTCTTTAACCTCATTATTTGGAATGATGGTCCCCAGTTTGGTGTCCACCAGCAATATCTTCCCCGGTCGTAATCTTCCTTTCTCAATGATATCGGTATTATTGAAACTTTGGACCCCTGTTTCTGACCCCATAACGATAAGCTTATCTTTTGTTATCAGGTATCTGGAAGGCCTCAATCCGTTGCGGTCCAGTGTTCCGCCAACATATCTTCCGTCGGTAAATAAAATGGCTGCCGGGCCATCCCAGGGCTCCATAAAAGTAGAGTGGTACTCATAAAAAGCTTTTAAACTTTTGGGTATGGGATTTTTTTCATTCCAGGATTCAGGAATAAGCATACTTAAAGCATGGGGGATTGACCGGCCGGTCATGATCAGGAATTCAATGACATTATCAAGAGATGCCGAGTCACTTTTACCCGGCTCCACAACCGGAAATAACTTTTCAAGATCTTTTCTTAGAAGATCCGATTCAAGCAGGGATTCACGGGCCTTCATCCAGAGCCGGTTTCCTTTGATGGTATTGATTTCACCGTTATGCGCAATCAGCCGGAAAGGCTGTGCCAGATCCCAGGTAGGGAAGGTGTTGGTGCTAAATCTGGAGTGTACCATGGCAATGGCACTTTGGGTTTCCGGGTTTTTAAGGTCATTATAATATTCCGGTAGTTGCTCCGGGGTAAACATCCCTTTGTAAACCAGTATTTTGGAAGAGAGGCTGGCAATATAGAACTGTTTTTTTGATGGGAGATCTGTCATTCTGATCTCATTCTCAATTCTCTTTCTGATGATATACAATTCTCTTTCCAGGTCATCCTGTTCAAGGTTTGCAGAAACAAACAACTGAATGATCCGGGGTTCCGTTGAAAGTGCGATCTCTCCCAGGCAGGAATTATTTACCGGAACATCTCTGAAAGTGATAAAATTCAGATTCTCACTGGTAATAACCTTATTGATGATCTCTTTGATCTTTTCTTCTTCGGCATCATTGTGAGGGAGAAAAATAAGGCCGGTTCCGTATTTTCCCGGGGAGGGCAGGGGGATGCCTTCTTTCTCATACAATTTATGAGGAATTTGCAGTGTAATTCCGGCTCCGTCACCGGAAGAGTTATCTGCACTTTCAGCTCCCCTGTGAGCCATGTTCAGGAGAACCTCAAGTCCTTGTTTGATTATGTTATGAGATTTCTTTCCTTCAATATGTGCGACAAAGCCAATGCCACATGCATCATGCTCATTTTCAGATCGGTATAATGTGTTATTGTTGATTTCAAGGTCAGGCTCTTCCATAAATATAAATTACGATAATTAGTTATTCTTAATATAATTCTCAATCCAGTCACCCACTTCCGATGTTGATTTGGGACTTTCATTTGTCAAATCTTCCGTTACATAATTTTCTTCCAATGATTTTTCAACGGCATCCCTGATCAATTTTGCCTCATTCTGCAAATCAAAGGCATATTCAAACATCATGGCAGCCGAGAGAATGGTTCCGAGCGGGTTGGCAATATTTTTACCTGCTGCCTGGGGGTAGGAACCATGAATGGGTTCAAACACGGAGGTTAAAAGACCAATTGAAGCAGATGGCAACAGACCCATAGATCCGGTGATGACACTGGCTTCATCAGTGAGGATATCTCCAAACATATTTTCAGTAACCATAACGTCAAATCTGCCCGGATTTTGGATCAACTGCATGGCTGCATTGTCTACAAACATAAAATCCATTTCGAGTGCTGGGTAATCTTTGGCCATTTCCTGTGCTGTTTCCCTCCATAATCTCGATGTAGCAAGTACGTTTGCTTTATCAACGACCATGAGTTTTCCGGAACGTTTTAAAGCATATTCAATCCCCAGCTTAACAATCCTTTCAACTTCATGCTTTGAATATACGGATGAATCATAAGCGGTTTTTCCATCTTCAGATCTTCCCTGGGGTTTTCCAAAATAGATACCTCCGGTTAATTCACGAAGAACGATAAAATCCACATTCTCTACAAGGTCCTTTCGGATGGGAGATTTGTCGATAAGCGATGGAAAAGTGGTTACGGGCCTTACATTCGCATACAATCCCAGTTTTTTCCGCATTGCCAGCAATCCCTGTTCGGGCCTGACTTTTGCTTTTGGATCGTTGTCATATTTCGGATCACCGATTGCGCCAAATAAAACAGCATCCGAAGCTTTGCATAATTCAAAAGTTTCATCCGGGAAGGGGTTTCCTGTCTGATCTATGGCCGTAGCACCCACGACTCCTTCAGTAAAACTAAGCTTATGACCAAATTTTTTTGCTATAGCCACTGTGGCTTTTTTAGCCTGATCTATAATTTCCGGGCCGATTCCGTCTCCGGCCAAAACTGCGATATTTAAATTCATAGTTATCTCTTATATTAAATTTTAATCTTTCTTAATTGAGTGGATTTCGTTCAGCAATGAATGCTTTAATAAACATTTTCAATGATATTCAACATCCTTTCCGTAGCCTTTATGGCAGAAACGGTCTGGTCTGCATCCAGTCCCTTGGAAATGATCTGTTTCCCTTTGAAGTCCCATATAATACGGGTTTCAACCAGGGCATCCGTTTTACCGCCGGGAGGAATGGTAACCCGGTAATTTTTCAGAACCGGCCGGTCTTTATTCAGATTTGAATATATTTTCCATAAAGCATTCATGAAAGCATTATATTGTCCGTCTCCAAAAGAAGCTTCTTCATGTATTTTTCCGTCTATTTCAATCTGAATGCTTGCTACGGGTTTCATAGAACTGGAAATTGACAAAGTGAAATTTTTAACGGAAATTGTTTTTTTATTTTGCCTGCTATGCAATACATCTGAAATAATAAACGGAAGATCTTCTATGGTGACATTTTCTTTTTTATCACCTAATTCAATAACCTTTTTGGTAACTTTTTTCAGTGATCCCGGACTGAGATGTAGTCCAAGTTCTTCAAGATTTTTCTGGATATTGGCCTTGCCGGAGAGTTTCCCGAGCGCATAAGTTCTTTTTCTGCCAAATCTTTCCGGTAACAGCCGGTTAAAGTAAAGATTGTCTTTATTGTCACCATCTGCATGAATGCCGGAAGTTTGGGTAAATACATTTCCTCCGATAATAGGTTTATTGACCGGAATACGGATTCCTGAAAAAGTTTCCACCAGGGTACTGACCTGATTTATTTTTGACTCATTCACATCCGTTTCCAGATTCATCTGGTCTTTTATAATTGCGATGATGCTGGAGAGAGGAGCATTTCCTGCTCTTTCCCCAAGCCCGTTCACTGTTCCGTGAATTCCTTTTACACCGGCTTTTAAAGCAGCAAATACATTGGCTGCTGCCAGATCGTAATCATTATGTGCATGAAAGTCAAACCACAGGCCGGGATACCGGTCAATCATCTTTTTACAAAAAGAATAGCTTTGATCCGGATTCAAAATACCCAGTGTATCAGGAAGCATAAACCGGCGGATTTTCTCATCTTTAAGAGAATCCATCAGGAAAAAAACATAGTCTTCCGAGGAGATCATGCCATTCGACCAGTCTTCAAGGTATATATTTACGGTTATATTCTTCTTTTCCGCTTTTCTTACTACATTTTTAATGTCAGCCAGGTGTTGTTCCGGAGTTTTTTTCAGCTGACCGGTTACATGCTTTAGTGATCCTTTAGTTAGTAGGTTGATGACTTTTCCACCGGCATCCCTGATCCAGTCCAGGGAGATTTCATCATCCACGAAACCCAGTACTTCAATTTTATCAAGAAAGTTATTCTGGCCAGCCCAGTCAATGATTTTTTTAGTGGCTTCAAACTCGCCCACTGAAACGCGGGCACTGGCAACCTCAATACGATCAACATTCACTTCTTTTAAAAGTATGGTTGCCAGATGAAGTTTTTCCAGGGGAGTGTAGGAAACTCCCTGTGTTTGTTCGCCATCCCTGAGGGTGGTATCCATTAATTCAACTTTCATTTTTCTTGTTCAATTTACAATGGTCTGCTTTGTTCGTATTCTGTAATTTTTTCTTTCATGCTTAACAGGAAATCGATATCATCGAAACCATTCATCATGCATTCTTTTTTGTATGGGTTAATCTCAAATTTCTCGGATAATCCTTTCGAAAGAATAGTAACTGTCTGGGCAGGAAGATCTACTTTTACGGTCGTTTGGGGATCTGTAACAATTTCACTGAAAAGTTCAACCAGAAATGACTCAGAGACCTGAACCGGAAGAATTCCGTTATTCAGCGCATTATTTTTGAAAATATCGGCAAAAAAGCTGGATATCACCACCTTGAAACCGTAATCATGAATTGCCCAGGCAGCATGCTCACGACTTGAGCCGCTTCCAAAGTTCTTCCCAGCTACAAGGATACTGCCCGAATAAACAGGATTGTTGGTTACAAAACTGCTGATGGGTTGGTTATTATTATCATAACGCCAGTCTCTGAAAAGGTTATCTCCAAAACCTTTACGACTGGTTGCCTTCAGGAATCTGGCCGGAATAATCTGATCCGTATCCACATTTTCTACGGGAAGTGGTACACAGGCTGATTTCAGTATGTTAAATTTCTCAATTGGCATAGAACTGTATTTTTTATTATTAAAATTAAATCAGATCGGCAGGATTGGTAATTTTACCGGTCACTGCTGCTGCTGCCGCTGTTAATGGGCTTGCAAGTAAAGTCCTTGCTCCGGGGCCCTGCCTTCCTTCAAAATTTCTGTTGGAGGTAGATACCGAATATTTTCCGGCAGGTATTTTATCATCATTCATTGCAAGGCAGGCAGAACAACCGGGCTGACGCAATTCGAAGCCTGCTTTTTCCAGTATTTCCAGTAATCCTTCTTCTTTTGCCTGACTTTCAACATGGTGGGAGCCGGGGACTATCCATGCAGTGATACTATCAGCTTTTTTCCTTCCTTTTACTATGGATGCAAATGCACGCAGGTCTTCAATTCTTCCATTGGTACAACTCCCCACAAAAACATAGTCAACCGGTTTGCCAAGCATGGAATCACCCGGCTTAAAATTCATGTATTCAAGTGATTTATTGAACGAAAGGCGGTTGTTTTCATCTACTTCCGACAACTCAGGAATTCTTTCTGTAATATTTATACCCATTCCGGGATTGGTCCCGTAAGTGATCATCGGACCGATGTCTTCAGCTTTGTAATTCAGCTCAAGATCAAATACAGCATCCTCATCTGTTTTCAACGTTTTCCAGTAAGTTAGGGCCTTTTCCCATTCTTCCCCTGAAGGAGCAAACTCCCTTCCCTTGATATATTCAAAAGTGGTCTCATCCGGAGCGATCAGTCCACCACGGGCACCCATTTCAATACTCATGTTGCAAATGGTCATGCGGGCTTCCATACTCAGGTTTCGTATTGCTGAACCTGCAAATTCAATAAAATATCCGGTTCCGCCACTGGTAGATATTTTTGAGATGATGTAAAGAATAATATCCTTGGAGCTTACACCCTTTTTCAGTGTCCCGTCAATATTTATCCTCATTTTTTTTGGCTTTGGCTGAAGGATACACTGACTGGCCAGTACCATTTCAACTTCGCTGGTCCCAATTCCAAAGGCAATGCTACCCAAAGCACCATGAGTGGAAGTATGACTATCACCACAAACTATGGTCATGCCCGGCCGGGTAATCCCCAGTTCCGGGCCGATTACGTGCACTATGCCATTGTAAGGATGACCCAGGCCATACAGGGTAATGTTATGATCATTACAGTTCTCGGTAAGTTTTTCAACCTGAATTCTGGAAAGTTCATCCCTGATGGGCTTATCCTGGTCTTTTGTTGGAATATTATGATCTGCAGTAGCCAGTGTTCTTTCAGGCCTAAAGACTTTCTGTCCACGGTTATTGATGCCGGTAAAAGCCTGTGGACTGGTTACCTCATGGATCATATGCTGATCAATATACAAAACATCCGGTCCCTGGTTTACAGAATGAACCACATGGCTGTCCCAGATTTTATCAAATAATGTTGTTGCTTTCAAAATGAATCGTTTTTTTTATATATCCCGGAGTTTTAGATGATCTTGGCAACTGCATCAATAAATGCTTCCACTGAAGCTGTAATGATATCTGTATTTGCAGAAAATCCGTAATACATCTTGCCCCGGTTTTCAATCTGAATATGTACTTTCCCCAGGTCGTCACTTCCTCTTGTGATTGCCTGGATAAGGAACTCTTCCAAACGGACCTTTCTTTTTACCAATTGTTTTACTGCTGAAAATGCGGCATCAATCGGCCCGTTGCCTGAAGCAGTTGCTGAAAGAATATCACCGTTTATTTTAAGCCTTACGGTAGCCATTGGAACAGAAGACTTCCCACAAACAACCTGTAGAAGCTCCAGCTTTATAGGGCTTTCTTCATTGGCAGCTTTCCCCACCAGTACTTTCAGGTCTTCATCCTTGATGTCTTTTTTCTTATCAGCTAAATCAAGGAAACGATGGTAAATCTCACCTATCTCTTCTTTATTGAATTTATAGCCCAATACTTCAAGCCTGTGCTTCAGTGCAGCCCTTCCACTCCGTGCGGTTAATACAATTGAGGATTCCTTGATACCGACATCTTTCGGATCAATTATCTCGTAATTTTCTCTTTTCTTCAGTACACCATCCTGGTGAATTCCTGAAGAATGAGCAAAGGCATTTCTTCCCACAATTGCCTTGTTTGCCTGAACCGGCATACGCATAAGTGTAGATACCAGGCGGCTAATCTTATGGATCTTTTTCGAGTTTATATCAGTATGATATGGAAGGTCCTTATGGCTTTTCAAGGTCATAACCACTTCTTCCAGAGAAGTATTCCCAGCTCTTTCCCCCAAACCGTTAATGGTTACTTCCACCTGACGGGCTCCATGTGTAATCCCCATGAGCGTATTGGCAGTGGCCATTCCCAGATCATTATGACAATGGGTTGATATAATTGCCTTGTCAATATTGCTGACATTATTTACAAGAAAACTGATTTTATCCCCGTATTCATCAGGCAGACAATAGCCGGTTGTATCCGGAATGTTTACAACGGTTGCTCCGGCAGCAATTACAGCTTCCACTACTTTTGCAAGGTATTCATTTTCGGTTCTTCCGGCATCTTCAGCATAAAATTCAACGTCATCCACAAATTTTCTGGCATATTTTACCGCATCCACTGCCCTTTTAATGATTTCATCCTGATTGGAGTTCAATTTATGTACAATATGATAATAGGAAGTTCCTATACCAGTATGAATTCTTTTGTGTTTTGCATATTGCAAAGCTTCAGCAGCAACTTCAATGTCCTTCTTTACTGCCCGGGTAAGTGCACATATGGTAGGATTGTTAACTGCTTTGGAAATTTCAACCACAGAATTAAAATCTCCCGGACTTGAAATCGGAAAACCTGCTTCAATGATATCCACACCCATATCTTCCAGGCCTCTGGCTACCTCTATTTTCTCAATGGTGTTTAACTGGCAACCCGGGACCTGTTCTCCGTCCCTTAGTGTTGTGTCAAATACAAAAACTTTTTCGCTCATTTTATTTTTTCCTTTTGTTATTGAAAGTCATATTTGAATATAAAAATTTTTGAATGATAAAAATACAGGTAAACATCATTGCACTCTTCATCCATTCAATTAATTCTACTATTCCTGTGGTCTGAGTTTTCTAACCTGAATACCGGTTTGCCACAGTTCTGATTCTCTCATTTCCTTCAGTTCCGCATCCAGCTCATTTTTGTAATTAGGACTGCTTGTTCTATCCAGAACAACTTTTGTCTCATGCCCTGTTTTTACACTTTCATAAAGATCATTAAATACAGGTAGCACAGCTTCACGGAATTTATGTCTCCAGTCCAGTGCTCCTCTTTGTGCTGTAGCACTGCAGTTAGCATACATCCAGTCCATGCCGTTTTCATCAACCAGTCGAATCAAACTTTGAGTCAACTCTTCAACAGTTTCGTTGAAAGCTTCACTCGGGCTGTGCCCGTTTTCGCGCAGTACTTTGTATTGTGCTTCCATGATTCCGGCTACTGCACCCATTAACACACCTCTTTCACCTGTAAGGTCACTGTAAACCTCGCTCTGGAAAGTGGTAGGGAAAAGATAACCTGAACCGATGGCAATTCCCAGAGCAAGTGTTCTTTCTTCTGCTCTTCCTGTATAATCCTGATAAATTGCATAACTGGAATTTATTCCGGTTCCGGCAAGGAAATTTCTTCTTACACTGGTGCCTGACCCCTTAGGTGCCACAAGAATGACATCAATATTCTCGGGTGGAATTACACCCGTTTGGTCAGCGTATGTAACAGAAAAACCATGAGAGAAATACAGTGCATCACCTTCATTCAGGCATTCTTTTAAAGTTGGCCATACAGTTCTCTGAGCAGCATCAGATACCAGATACTGTATAATGGTCGCTTTCTTTGCGGCTTCTTCAATAGGAAATAAAGTTTCACCCGGAACCCAGCCATCTTTTACGGCTCTGTCCCAATCATCTTTAAAATCAGGTGACTGACCAATGATAACATTAAAACCATTATCTTTCATGTTTAACGATTGGGCAGGGCCCTGTACTCCGTAACCAATTACACAGATTGTTTCATCTTTTAACACTTCCTGTGCTTTGGATAATGGAAATTCTTCCCTGGTTACTACATTTTCTTCAACTCCTCCAAAATTAATTTTTGCCATGATTTTTTACTTTAATAGATTTATTTTTATGTGTTATTTTTTAATATTAATGTCCGTTTGCTGCATCCATTTCTTTAAGATATGAGATCAGCTCTTTAATTTGTTTGGTAATTGCCACTCTTCCCGACCGTACAAACTGCAGGACGCCAAACTCATCCAGTTTCTTTAGAAGATCTGCTGTTTCTTTTTTATGTCCTGTTTTTTCAATCACCGCATATTCAGGTGTTATTTCAAGAAAACGTGCATTGTTGGACCTCACAATATGTTCAATTTTATTACTTGTCATTAATTCGTGTGTCTGAACTTTATATAAAGCAATTTCCTGATAAATGATTTCATCAACATTATGTACAAAGACCTTTAGTACATCCACCAGTTTTTCAAGCTGTTTGGCTACCTTTTCAACCAGTTCAGGGCTTGTGTTTACAACAATGGTCAGCATATGTACTCCTTTAACTGCAGATTCTGATGCCGTTAAACTTTCAATATTGATTTGTCTTCTGGTAAAGATGATTGTTATCTGATTTAATAAACCAATATGATTTTCGGTAAACAGTGATAATGTGAATTCTTTTTTCATTTTTTAACAATTAATTTATCAAAGCCTATTTTCTGATATTATATTAATTAAGTAGTTCTGACCTTATAATTTACTGGCATAACTTTATTTCTGAGACAGAAGCGCCGGGTTCAATCATGGGGAATATATTCCCTTCTTTTTCAACAAAAACCTCTAAAACGTACGCTCCCTTTTCTGCCAGCATTTCATCAATGGCATCTGAAATATCCTCTCGTTTTTCAACTCTTTTACCTGAAATTCCATAAGCCGAGGCTATTTTTACAAAGTCAGGGTTTATGAGTTCGGTGGAAGCATATCTTTTATCGAAAAACATATCCTGCCACTGACGGACCATTCCCAGGAAACTGTTATTCAGGATGACCACCTTTAACGGAACCTTATACTGAAGAATGGTTCCAAATTCCTGAATGGTCATTTGAATTCCACCGTCTCCTGTAAATCCGATCACCTGAACATCAGGTCTGCCAATCTGTGCACCCAGGGCTGCCGGTAGGCCAAAGCCCATGGTTCCCATACCACCTGAAGTGATAAAACTGTTGGGGTTCTTGAATTTATAGTACCGGGCAGTTGCCATCTGGTGCTGACCAACATCTGTAACAATTATTGCATCCCCTTTTGTTTTATCAGAAACTAGATTTATCACTTCACCCATTCTGATTTTACCTTTTGACGGGGTTGTTTCCAGATCAATTACTTTTTCCTGTTCAGCTATATCACAAACTTTAAATTTTTCCAGCCAGTTGTCATGTGAAGCTTTATTTACCATAGGGATAATTGCCTCCAGGACTTCTTTAGCATCTCCATGAACCTCCACATCCACTGCTACATTCTTATTCAGCTCTGCCTCGTCAATTTCAATATGAATAATACTCGCTTCTGTTGCATATCTGTCCAGGCGGCCTGTGACCCGGTCATCAAAGCGCATTCCCAGTGCAATGATCAGATCGGCTTCATTTGTCCGTAAATTCGGACCATAATTCCCATGCATTCCCAATAAGCCTACATGAAGCGGGTGTCCGGAAGGAAAACTTCCAAGGCCGAGAAGGGTTGTGGCAACCGGAATGTTCGCTTTTTCTGCAAATTCCAGTAATTCTTTTTCTGCTTTGGAAAGTAATACACCGTGGCCTGCAAGAATCATGGGTTTCCTTGAATGGTTAACGAGAATTGCAGCTGACTTTACACTTTCCATATTAACTTTTACAACCGGATTATAACTACGGATAAAGGTGCATTTTTTGTAATTGTAATCCAGCATCTGGAGCTGGGCATCCTTGGTAATATCAATTAATACCGGACCAGGCCTGCCCGTTTGGGCAATGTAGAAAGCTTTGGCAAGAATTCCGGGGATTTCTTCTGCTTTTTTAATCTGATAATTCCATTTTACAACCGGCATGGAAATACCAATAATATCTGTTTCCTGAAAAGCATCCGTACCAATCAGGTTGGATACTACCTGGGCCGTAATAAATACTACAGGAATTGAGTCGAGCTTGGCATTGGCAATTCCGGTGACCAGATTGGTTGCTCCGGGGCCTGAAGTTGCAAAGCAGACAGCCGGTTTGTCCTGGACCATTGCATAGGCCTGAGCTGCATGAGCTGCTCCCTGTTCATGACGGGTCAGAATATGTGTTAGTTTGTCTTCTTCTTCCATAAGCTCATCATAGATGGGCATAATTGCACCTCCCGGGTATCCAAAGATTGTATCCACACCCTCTTCGATAAGTATTTTGATCAAGGCTTTTGCACCGCTGATTTTTTCAACTTTTTTTTCTTTTAACTTATCATCCTTTTTTTTCTTTGTTGCCATAGTTGGTTGATAGTGTTTATTATTAATAATGTGTTAAATTCCGGTTTGCTGTTTCCTTTAAACTTCTATATGATTCGTATGCCTCCTTTGTCAGCAGAACTTACCAGTTGGGCGTATGCTTTTAAAGCTTTTGAAACTGAACGGCTTCTGTTACCTGGCTGATAAGCATCTTTTCCTTTACTTTCCATACTTATTTTTCTTGCATTTAATTCTTTATCACTCAAAATGACATTTATTTTTCTCTCCATGATATTAATTTCAATCGGATCACCATCTTTCAGCAGTGCAATTTCCCCGCCAGCAGCAGCTTCGGGTGAAATATGGCCGATGGAAAGCCCGGAGGTTCCTCCCGAAAATCGTCCGTCTGTGATCAGGGCACATTTCTTGTCCAGTTTTTTGGACTTAATGTATGAAGTGGGGTAAAGCATTTCCTGCATTCCGGGTCCGCCTTTCGGGCCTTCGTACCTGATCACCACAACATCTCCCTCTTTTACATCTCCGTTCAGAATTCCATCAATTGATGCATCCTGGGATTCAAATATCTTTGCAGTCCCTCTGAAGGAGAACACGGATGGATCAACCCCTGCCGTTTTCACAATACACCCGTCTTTAGCTATGTTACCATACAGAACTGCCAGGCCACCATCTTTATTGTAAGCATTTTCATAATCACGGATACAGCCTTTACTCCGGTCGGTATCCAATGATTCATAACGATTGTTCTGCGAGCCCATTTCCAGGCTGCTCACCAATCCGGGGGCACTGGAATAAATCTCTTTTGCCTCATCACTTACAGAACCATTTGTGATATCAAATTCTTTCAGGGCATCTTTCAGGTTTGGAAAATCAATTCTGTGGACAGTATTATCCAACAGGTTTAAACTGTTCAGTTCACCCATAATAGACAATACTCCACCTGCCCTGTTCACATCCTGAATGTGGAAATGAGAACTGGGAGCTACCTTGCACAAGGTCGGGACCTTTTTTGAAAGTTCATCGATATCTTTCATTTTAAAATTGACCTCTGCCTCATTTGCAATTGCCAGAAGGTGAAGCACGGTGTTTGTTGACCCGCCCATGGCAATGTCCACTGTCATTGCATTTAAAAAAGCTTCTTTCGTTGCAATTGATCTGGGCAATACTGTTTTATCACCCTCTTCATAATACCGGTTTGTAAGCTCAACGATCAATTGAGAGGCTTTTTCAAAAAGCTTAGTCCGGTTTTTATGCGTAGCCACAATGGTTCCGTTTCCGGGTAAAGACATTCCCAGTGCTTCAGTCAGGCAGTTCATGGAATTGGCTGTAAACATCCCGGAACATGAACCGCAGGTAGGACATGCAGATTGTTCAATTTTTTTAAGATAGTTATCGCTTACAGAATCATCTACGGCCATTACCATAGCATCCACCAGGTCAAGAGACCTGTCATCCAGTGTGCCAGCTTCCATAGGGCCGCCTGATACAAATACCGTTGGTATATTTAGACGCATAGAGGCCATCAACATTCCGGGAGTGATCTTGTCGCAGTTGCTGATGCAAACCATAGCATCCACCATATGTGCATTGCAAACATATTCCACGCTATCTGCAATCAGATCACGGGAGGGCAGTGAATAAAGCATCCCGTCATGGCCCATTGCAATACCATCATCAATGGCAATGGTATTGAATTCTGCTGCAAAGAAACCCTGTTTCTCAATATTCTTCTTTACCAATTGTCCGATCTTATGCAAATGTACATGACCCGGAACGAACTGGGAAAAAGAATTTACCACAGCAATAACAGGCCTGCTGAAATGTTCTTCCTTCATTCCGTTTGCTCTCCAGAGGCTTCTGGCACCAGCCATATTCCTTCCCTGGGTGGTTGTTGAACTACGTAGTGGTATTTTCATGATACTTTAAGCTATTACTTAACGTAAAAAAAGCTTTCCGTTTTGCCGGAAAGCTTTATGTTATCATTTTAGCATTATACTTCCGGCCTCAACTCTTGCGAATATGAAGGAGAATTAAAGAAAGCAGGATGTAAAAATGCCTTTTGTTCATCAAATCAAATTTTAAGCCCGTAAAAGTAATTGATTTTTTCTTCTTTCAAAAAAAAAATACAAGAGTTTTTGTCATTTACATTTATTTCCTACCGGCCAAAGTAGTTTTTTCTCAACTAATGTTTTTCTCGTCAGTTTATTCCCCCCCTGCTTTAATACAATTGTATATGTGCCCGGAGCATGATTTTTTGTAGGCCAGATAAGCTTATGAATACCAGAAGTTTGTTTTCCGTCAAGCTGGTCAACGACTTTGTTTCGGGTATCATAAATTTCAATTTTAACAGGTTGGGTAACATCATTTTTAAGGTAATACCATAACTGGAGCCCGTTTTTTTCATTTGGAGTAAAATAATTCCGGTCTCCCATTAGCTGATAATTTCCCCAATTTGCCTGTTCGGAATAATTCATGGCAGGTTGAGGAATTACCTTGAAGAGGTAAATGTCTTTATTTTGTACGGCTGCTGTAAACTCTTCCAAAGGGGCAATATTTGTGACAAAAACTCCCCGGCCGTAGGTGCCTGCAATAAGATCAGATTTACGGGTTTGTATTTTCAGATCTTTTACCGGAACGGGAGGCATATTGTTTTTAAGAGGGAACCAGTTTTTACCTTTGTCTAATGAAAAATAAACACCGATATCATTGCCAACGAAAAGCAGATCAGGATTTTCAGGATCTTCCCTGATAACAGAAACCGGTTGATCAGGAAGGTTTGATGCGATGTTTTTCCAGTTTTTGCCGTAATTGGTGGTTGCAAACAGAAATGGGCGAAAATCATCATTCCGGTAACCAGATTTTGCAACATAGGCGGTTCCGGGGTGATGCGAAGAAGCAATGATCCGGCTTACCCACATATCTGCAGGACCACCGGCTTTGGCTATCTTAGCAGTAAATTCCTTCCAGGTTTTCCCATTATCACGGGTCAGATGAACCCTGCCATCGTCTGTTCCGGCCCATATCACGCCGGGAGAAACCGGTGATTCCGCTATACTTGTAATGGTGCAGAACATCATATGCCCTTTACCGGCAATTTTAACAGAATCGTTTCGGGTCAGGTCAGGACTGATCTCTTCCCAGGAGTCTCCTCTGTCGGAGGAACGAAGAAGCATTTGAGCTCCTGCATATATTGTTCCGGATTGGTGCAAAGAAACTTCCAGAGGTGTATTCCATGTAAAACGGTAAACCGGTTCTCCTTCAGGTGCTACCGGCATAATGTCAAACCGCTCTCCGGTTTTCTGATTAATCCTGAGATGACTTCCAAACTGGGTAGTACTGTAATACAATTGGTTGTCTTCAGGGTCCACCCGCCCGTACATCCCGTCCCATTTTCCAACTAACGACCAGTCTTCCGGGCCGATTTGCCCGGACCAGCCGTTGGAGGGTGCCTTCCATATCTCATGATCCTGCAAACCCATGTAAATATGGTATGGATCATCCATATCCGTTTCAACATTGTAAACTTCACCCAAAGGTAAATTGTTCAGATGATCGGTGGTTTTACCACCATCCCAGCTCACATATACCCCTCCGTCACTTCCGATGATCATATGGCGGGAGTCATTTTTATCTATCCAGAACGTCCGTACATCCCCGAACATTTTCAAAAACCGTTGCGTGGGCGGCCAGTCCACATCCTGCCAGGTTTTCCCTTTATCGGTGGAGGTGTTTAAGTGAACACTGTTGATGAATAAATCGTTGTCATCATTAGGATCCACCCATATCTGGTTAAAGGAATAGGCTGCTTTTGAACTTACATTTACGGAATCTGCATTCATTTTCTTCCAGGTTTTCCCTCCGTTTTCCGACCGGTAAACCTCACCGCCAATAAATTTATCAAAATAGGGATCGCGCATGGGGTCAAAAGCTCCACCTTTCTTTTTTTCAATATAATCAGGTTTCTGGTTCAGGTTTTCAATCACAGTGTAGATAATTTTCGGATTCTTTGCATAAACATCAATGCCAATTCTTCCCAGATTTCCTTTGGGAAGTCCGCCTGAAAGCTCTTCCCAGGTTTTTCCCCCGTTCATGGTTTTGTATATCCGGCTGCCCTTTCCGCTGGCCTGGTAATGCCAGGGAGTTCTTTCTTTTTCATAGGCGGCAGCATAAAGCGTTTCCGTTTGCACCGGATCCATCACCAGGTCAATAACTCCGGTATAGTCATTGATAAACAAGACTTTTTCCCAGGATTTCCCTCCATCGGAAGTTTTAAAAACGCCTCTTTCTTTATTCGTGGAAAACAAATGACCCATAACTGCCACATAAACAATGGAAGGATTCTGAGGGTGGATGATAACTTTGGAAATATGCTGTGAATTTCTTAAACCCATATTCTCAAAAGTTTTCCCACCGTTTTCTGATTTGTAAATTCCATTTCCGACATAGGCAGAACGTGCATTGGAAGCTTCACCTGTCCCCACCCATATAATTTCCGGATCTGAGGGAGCTACTTCAATGGCACCGATGGAATTTGTCCCGTAATTATCAAAAACGGGTGAAAAGGTGGTGCCATTATTTGATGTTTTCCATACACCACCATTTCTTGCAGCAATGTAAAAAGTGAATTTGTTTTTTGTATCGGGGTTGGCAGGAACGGCAATATCCGAAATCCAGGCTCCTACACGTGCAGCATTAAAATTGCGATAGGTAAATTCACTAAAAAGGGAGTCTGAAACCTGACTTGAAGCCATTATAGAAAACAGCAGCAGGTTCATCAGAACAATAGGAAACCGTTTTTTGATTTTGAATTGTAACATAACTTTTTAATTTTTAACAGTGTCTGAGCAAATTTTATAAAACTGTTGAAGCAGTATAGATCCGAAGGGCACATCTCTTACCTGGTGAATCATCCGTTCCGGATTCTTATTGTTTTTTAGCAATGTTTCTTTTTGTGCCCTGATCTGGGCTTTCATGATTTCACCGGTATATTCAGGGTGAAACTGTAATCCCCAGATATGGTTGTTCAGACAGAATGCATGGGTTTTATCAAAGTTATTACCGGCAAGAATAACAGCATCCGGAGGTAGCGTTTCCACGGTTTGGGCATGGTTGGCATAAGCAAAGAAATCAGTTTGAAGAATACCCAGCAAACGGTCTTTTTTTCCTGCCTGATTCAGGTGTACATCAATATAACCCAATTCCTGCCCGCCGGGATGAAAATCAGCCGTGCCACCAAATGCCTGTGCAAGGAGCTGATGACCGAAACAGATTCCTAAGACAGGTGTTTTGTATTTTTTTATCGACAGAATCCATTTTGCAAGGTTCCTAATCCATGGTTCCGGATCGGTAACATCGGCATGTGATCCTGTTATGATAATGCCTGCATAGTTTTCAGGTTCAGGTAAATGCAGATTGTTGAATACTTCACTTATTTCAAAATTTGAAGGGTCTTTCTTTATGGCATTCATTACCCAGTTATGAAGATCTCCGTATTTTTTGCTGACTTCCGGGTAGGTGCTGCCTGATTTGGCTATTAGGATTTTTTTCATGTATATTTTGATGTTATTTTTTCCGTTTTGTCATTTCCGATAGCGGCCGGAACCGTCAAAACTTTATTTTAGCATTCTTACCTTAACTCATTTATTTTTCTTGGCTTAAATAGAGTCCGTTCTTAAAGTCGGTGTTTAGTTCAGAATGTTCGATATCAAGACTTTCGAAGTCTTAAAAACCAGGAGCCCCGATGTCATCGGGATGACTGGTTTTTCAAACAAGAGTAACGCAGATAGCGGACATTATGGACAAACACTAATTAAAAGGTTTTGACATGGACGGAGGAGCATCCCCAGGTTTGCTTCCCCATTTTTTATTTGGTTTGGAGCTCATTTTAAGAACCAGCTTCCCACCCTTTACCAAATCTTTATGCAAAAACCAGGGTTTTGTCAGTTTTTCACCGTTGAGTGTTGCCTTTTTTATATACCTGTTTTTTGATGATGATTCTGGCGCTTCAATGATAAAAGTATCTCCGGAATAATAGTCAGAGTCAAGATGTATGGTAATCTTCTCAAAGAGAGGCGATCCGATCTCATAAACAGGAGTAGTAGATCCCCCTCCATCCATTTCAAAAAGGCCCATGGCACTCATCACAAACCAGGCACCCATTTGTCCCTGATCTTCGTCACCCGGCCAGCCGTCCTCGGGTTTGCTGCCATAATATTTATCCATGATCTCCCTGCTCCATTTCTGGGTCAGCCAGGGTTTACCGGAGAAATTAAAAAGGTATGCTGCCTGCATATTTGGTTGGTTTCCATGGTTTATGGGGTACAATGCAAAAAGGTCCCCGGATGCATTGAAATTTGTTTTTGCCGACATCTCAAAACCTTCGTTCAAACGTTCATTAAATTCTTCCTTCCCCAGCATTTTTACCAGTGCATTTACATCGTGTGGAACAAACCATGTATATTGCCAGGCATTGCCTTCAATAAAGCCGGTGCCTTTCCAGGAATCAGATCTTTTCTGATCACCAAATGCACTTTCAGACTTTACCCATTCTCCGTTTGCCAGCTTTGGCCTCACATATCCTTCTTCCGTATCAAAAACATTTTTAAAATTATTGGCCCGCATCGTGAAATAGGTATAATCTTCTGTTTTCCCTAAGGCTATGGCCATCTGGGCTACATTCCAGTCATCAAAAGCATACTCCAGGGTATTGGATACAGGTCCTTCTTCCAGTGTTCCAAAGTAATTTTTTGAGGTTCCGGGACCATGAGGTACATATCCCAGTTCCATGTACTTCCCTAACTGGCGGTTTCCAACCAGTCCCCCGCAGGGATGGGCTTTCCCCTGATTTGACTGAACCTGCCTGATAGCTTCGTAGGCCTTTTCCACATCATAATTCCTGATTCCTTTCTGATAAACACTATTGATCAGGGCCACTTCATGTGAGGCAACCATAATGCTTGAGTATTCTATTCCGGTGGGACCTTTGGGCAGCCAGCCTCCCCGGTCATAGATCTCCAGCAGAGATTTTACCCAGGAATTTGCAATCTCCGGTGTGGCAAGAGCCCATAACTGATTCAGGTTCCAGAAGGTGTTCCAGAAAGCATCACATCCGTAAACCGGGGAATCCGGATCTTTAGCTGTTACAATCTGTTCACACATATCTGCATATTTCCCGTTGACATCGCTCCAGATCGTCCGGGCGGAATAGGACCGGTAAAGGTTCGTATAAAATTTTATTCTGTCGGTTTCCGTGCCTCCTTCCACTTCAATTATTTTTAGCAACTGATTCCAAGTATTTCTGCCTGTTTCAACTGCCTTATCAAAGTTCCAGCCAAAATCTTTGGTTTCCGTTTCAAGGTTAAGACGGGCCTGTTCAATGCTTACCAATGAAATACCTGTTTGTACCATGATCACTTCACCCTCTTTGGTTTTGAAATTCAGATAAACTCCCATGTCACCACGGCCGTGAACCTGATAAGTGTCCTCAAGAATTCCTCCTGTTTTAATGGCCTGATTAAAATCCATATCCTTTTTTGGGGAGATCCACCCGTTAAAGGATTCAAAAGCTTTACTGAACTTCATTACAAAGAAAATGGTGTATTCATTATTCAGGCTTGAAAAATGATCAAAGGTTTTTTGTTTTGAAAATCCCTGAATCTCCTGATCATTCACCTTTGTGATTTCGGCCCAGTCCACCATGTAATTATATTCGGTAGGGGTAAGCAGGTCAAGGATGATCCTTGCCGGTTCTGATTCAGGAAAAGTATATTTTTGAAAACCTGTCCGGGTGGTTGCCGTAAGTTCACATTTGATTTTATAATCATCAAGAAAAACAGAGTAATATCCCGGAGTGGCAATCTCTGTGGCATGACTGATATGAGAGCGGTAACCCTTATCCGGTTCTTTTTCAGTTCCCGGTACAAGTTTTAGCTCACCGGTGGTTGGCATCATCAACAGACCACCCATTACCCAGGAATGAATGTGACTGAACCCGGCAATGTTATCTATTCTGTAATCATAACCTGCCTTCCATTTGTGTTCCTGATTGTCGGGGCTGAGTTTAACCATGCCAAACGGCATAGAAACACCGGGATACAGCATCCATCTGGAATCCACTGTTCCAATCATCGGGTCAACATAATCTACAGGCTGCTTTGCTTCCTGTGATACAGATGTAAGAATAAAAAGATGAATAGTGGCAATTGATAAAATAAATTTTTTCATGTGTTTATAATTTTTTATTCTGCTAGTATTGTGTTCTTTATGTTTTGTCACGATTTTTTCATGCTGCGCGAAAAAAATCTTGCCAAAACGGTATTTCTATTTTTAATTCCCGGGGTTAAAACCCCGGGTTATTAAGATTTAAACCCTCTGGGGTTTTATAATCATTTCCTTGTGTGTAGGCATGGCCGTCATGAATGTTTCATTTGTTTAAAATTTTTAAATACTTGGTTACAAATTAACTAAAAATTTAAGAACAGATGTAACCACTCCGTTCTCCCATGAACTTGTTTTAATCATTTTTGTGGGCGAACTTTTGATTAAAAAGTTCATGTTCGTTTCATGAGATGAATTTTTCTTAAATCAGAATTAATAAGGCTAAAAATAGTCCTTTTTATTAATATATTATATCTGCAATTGAAGAATTTGCAGGCATTGAAGATAATGGGTTGTAAATATGCCTGTTGTCTATGCTTTGCATATTGTCTTCTTTTTGTATATTTGTCCACTTTTAAAATTTGATATATAATCATTTTACTATGGGATTAAATATAATTGTTCTCGCAAAGCAAGTTCCTGATACCCGGAATGTTGGTAAAGATGCCATGAAAGCTGACGGAACGGTAAACCGGGCAGCCCTGTCTGCAATTTTCAATCCGGAGGACCTGAATGCTCTGGAGCAGGCTTTGAGCTTAAAAAGCAGGTACAAAGATTCGGAGGTAACCATTTTAACAATGGGCCCGGGTCGTGCTGCTGACATCATTCGTGAGGGCTTTTACCGGGGTGCCGATAAAGGATATCTGTTAACAGACCGTGCTTTTGCAGGTTCCGATACCCTTGCTACTTCTTATGCTATTTCAAGGGCCATCATGAAAATGAAAAAGGTGGATCTTATTATCGCAGGCCGTCAGGCAATAGATGGTGATACGGCTCAGGTTGGTCCTCAGGTAGCTGAAAAACTGGGTTTGCCCCAGGTAACCTATGCTGAGGAGGTTCTTTCGGCAGAAAAAAATAAGATTGTGGTGAAACGAAGGCTTGAAAGGGGAGTGGAAACAGTTGAGGCACCTCTCCCGGCAGTAATTACTGTAAATTCAAGCGCACCGGCTTGTCGACCCAGAAATGCCAAGCTGGTTATGAAATTTAAACATGCAAAAACCATTACGGAACGCCAGAATCAGTCGGAGGATTATATTGATTTAACGGCTGACCGTCCTTACCTGAACATTGAGGAATGGAGTGTGAATGATATTGATGCGGATACCGAATGGTTAGGACTTTCAGGTTCACCTACGAAAGTTAAAAAGATTGAAAATGTAGTATTTCAGGCGAAAGAGGCCAAGCTCTTATCTGCAACGGATAAGGAAATGGATGAACTGATGAAAGAACTGATCGCCAATCACACCATTGGTTAGTGTCTGAAAATTGAATAAATTAAAAACATCAACCGGAATTTCCGGAGAAAAATAGAAAACGATGAATAATGTATCTGTTATTTGCGAGATTGAAGAGGGTAAAATTGCCGATGTTAGTCTTGAGTTAATGACCAAAGGCCGTTCCCTGGCCAATGATCTCAAATGTAAGCTTGAAGCCGTGGTTCTGGGACATAATCTGGACGGAATAGAAAAAGAATTGTTTCCTTTTGGTGCGGACATGGTTTATGTGGGTGATGATGAAAGGCTGGACCCATACACAACTTTGCCTTTTACAAGTATAATTGTAGAATTGTTCAGGGAAACAAAACCACAAATTGCACTGCTTGGTGCAACCACTCTTGGCCGAGACCTCGGGCCCCGGATTTCGTCGGCTTTGCAGAGTGGTTTGACCGCCGATTGTACTGCACTTGAGATTGGTGATCATTATGTTAAAAAGGAGGATAAGACATATAAGGATTTGTTGTATCAGATCAGGCCTGCTTTTGGAGGGAATATTGTGGCTACCATCATTAATCCCGATCATCGTCCGCAGATGGCAACCGTTCGCGAAGGGGTAATGAAAAAAGAAGAGTATGATAAAAGCTATAAAGGAACATTAAGGAAACTTGACGTGGATAAATACCTTAAACCGGAGGATCTGGTGGTTAAGGTTATTGAACGTCATATGGAAAAGTCCAAAGTGAACATCAAGAATTCTTCCATTATCATATCCGGAGGCTACGGAATGGGATCAAAAGAGAACTTTGATCTTCTGTATCAGCTTGCAGATACAATCGGGGCTGAAGTTGGAGCATCACGTGCGGCCGTTGATGCAGGTTATGCCGAACATGAAAGACAGATTGGACAGACCGGCGTAACCGTGAGGCCCAAACTTTACATCGCCTGTGGGATCTCCGGACAAATTCAGCATGTGGCAGGTATGGAGGATTCATCCATGATCATTGCCGTAAATAATGATCCCAATGCACCCATCAACAAAATTGCTGATTATGTAATTGCCGGTGATGTGCTGGAGGTCATCCCCAAAATGATAAGGTTCTACAAACAAAATACAAAGTAATCATTCTTAGATAACTGAAATCAAGGCATCTGCCGGATCAAAAAAATAAAGAAAATGGCTAATTTTTTCACAGATAATTCCGATCTTAAATTTCATCTGACCCACCCTTTGATGAAAAAAATTGTTGCGCTCAGAGAGCGTGATTTTGTTGACAAGGATAAGTTTGACTATGCTCCCATAGATTTTGAAGATGCAATGGACAGTTACGAAAAGGTACTGGAAATTGTGGGAGAGATCAGCGGTGATATTGTGGCTCCCAATGCGGAGGGCGTGGATCAACAGGGACCGAAAATTGTAAATAATGAAGTAATCTATGCCGATGGTACTCAGGAAAACCTGGAAGCACTTGTGGAAGCTGGTTTGATGGGGATTACACTACCCAGAAAGTATAAAGGACTTAACTTTCCGATAGTCCCTTATATTATGGCAGCCGATATTGTTTCCCGGGCCGATGCGGGTTTTGTAAATATATGGGGATTGCAGGATTGTGCTGAGACCATTAATGAATTCGGGGACGATGATCAGAAAAAGCGTTTCCTTCCCAGAATATGTGACGGAGAAACAGCAGCCATGGATCTTACCGAACCGGATGCGGGCTCTGACCTTCAGGCTGCCATGCTAAAAGCTACTTATAATGAAAAAGAAGGGAAATGGTACCTGAATGGTGTAAAAAGGTTTATTACCAATGGAGATGCCCATATTTCCCTGATTTTAGCACGTTCTGAAGAAGGTACACAGGATGGAAGGGGTTTGTCCATGTTCATTTATGACAGGGGCAACAAAGCGGTAAAGATTCGTCGTTTGGAAAATAAAATGGGGATCAAGGGATCACCTACATGTGAACTGGTGTTTAAAAATGCTCCGGCAGAACTGGTCGGTTCGCGTCGGCTCGGCCTTATAAAATATGTGATGGCTTTAATGAACGGTGCACGTCTGGGGATTGGTGCGCAGTCGGTTGGTGTGAGTGAAGCGGCCTATCGTGAAGCCATTGAGTACGCCAGGGAACGTGAACAATTCGGAAAACCAATCATACAATTTCCGGCAGTGTATGAAATGCTTGCCGTAATGAAGGCCAAACTTGATGCTTCCCGGTCTCTTTTGTACGAAACAGCCCGTTATGTGGATCTTTATAAAACCTATACTGCCATTTCCGAAGAACGGAAACTGGAACCGGAAGAGCGCAAAGAAATGAAAACTTATCAGCGACTGGCAGATTATTTTACGCCTCTGTTGAAAGGATTGGCAAGTGAATACAGTAATCAGCTGGCTTATGATGCGGTTCAGATCCATGGAGGTTCCGGATTTATGAAAGATTATCCGGTGGAACGTATTTACAGGGATGCCCGTATCACTTCCATTTATGAAGGTACCACACAATTGCAGGTGGTGGCTGCCATTCGCGGGGTGACTACCGGGGGATACCTGAACCGGATAAGAGATTTTGAAGCCATGGATATTAAGCCGGAATTACACGGATACCGCCGAACACTGATTGTAATGACCGAGGAATACGAGAAAGCAGCTAAAAATGTGATGGATGTGAATGAGCCCGAATATATAGATTATCATGCCCGCCGGCTTGTTGAGATGGCAGGAAATATCATTATGGGATATCTTCTGCTGCATGATACGGAGCGGGATAATAATTTCAGAGCTTCTGCAGAAGTATTCATTAAAAGAGGAAAAGCGGACAATCATGCCAAAGCTGCTTTTATTTTTAATTCCTCTATTGACGACCTGGGCTATTACAAACTGAATTAGCTGTTAGTTTAAAACTCTTTTAATACCTGAACATGCCACAAGATTTTCAACCCACGAAGTATAAACTTCAATCATTCAAAACAGGGAAAATTTTCCAGGATGAAGGATGGACACTGGATGCTCCCGGTGAAGAATCTCCGTCATTGATAAGGGCTATTTTTGAAAACAAACAATTGAATGTCAGGGATGATTCATTCGGACTGTACAAATTTGCCGACTGGCTGCCTGTGAATAAGATGCTGGAAGGATCTTCTCCTCCGGTCACCTATAAAAGCAAAGGTCTTGCAGAAGAACTGGGACTAAAAGAATTGTATATAACTTTTAGTGGTTACTGGCCTGAGAAAGGGGCGAAAATGCACACCTGTTCCTTTAAGGAAACCGAGGCTTATTCTGTAGGTGGAAGATTGAATCCGGAATCGGGGGAAGTCCTGGTAGTTGCATCTGCAGGAAACACTTCGCGCTCATTTGCCAGGGTTTGTTCAGATAACAATATTCCACTGTTGCTTTGTGTCCCGGAAGATAACCTGAATGCACTATGGTTTGATAAACCCATCAGGGATAATGTTAAACTGGTAGTAACCCGGTCAGGGAGTGATTATTTTGATGCGATTCATCTTTCCAATCTGGCTTGTCAGCTGGATGGTTTTATTCCAGAAGGCGGGGCAAAGAATGTTGCCCGTCGTGATGGAATGGGAACCACTGTTTTATCTGCAGTGACTGAAATTGGGCACATCCCTGAGTATTATTTTCAGGCGGTAGGAAGTGGTACCGGTGCAATTTCTGCATGGGAAGCCAATTTACGGTTTATTGAGGATGGCCGTTACGGGAGTAACAAAATGAAACTGATGATCTCACAGAACCACCCTTTTATTCCTTTGCATGATGCATGGAAGGCGAATTCAAGGCACTTATTGCCCTTTGATGATGAAGAAGCCCGCAAACAGGTGGAAGAGATTGATGCCAAAGTACTTTCCAACCGCAAACCCCCTTATCCTATTGCAGGAGGACTGTTTGATGCAATGACCGATACCGGAGGTGATGTGTTGTTTGCAACCAACGAAGAGGCTGCTTATGCTTCCGGTCTTTTTGAAAAGCTGGAAGGCATTGATATTCATCCGGCTGCTTCTGTTGCTGTTGCTTCACTAATTGATGCTGTTAAGGCAGGGGAAGTGGAAAAAGATGCTACCATCATGTTGAATATTACCGGTGGTGGCGAAAAACGATTAAAAAGTGAAAAGGAAGTAACTTATCTTAAACCATCTCATGTTTTTGAGATTACACCTTCACTTGAAACGGTTAAGGGAGTGCTGGATCGGTTGTTTTAGAGTTTCTGTTGTCCCGAAAACCTGTAAATCCAAGAATTCGACTGTTTCGGGATTTCTATGGTTTCTATAGTTTCTGTTGTTTCTATAGTTTCTGTTGTTTCTATAGTTTCTGTTGTTTCTTAAAATTAAGCAATATCTTTCAGTTAGGTTGAGATGTGAAGCATCACGTCTTTACCATAATGTGGCACCAGTAATTTCTCAGTCACTCAGTTCCTTCATCATCCGTCTTTACGGGTTGTTTTATTAAAGCATTCCAGTACTGTAAGGCCGAGACGTGATGCATCACGTCTTTACCACAATATGGCACCGGTAATCCCTCAGTCACCTTGTCTCTCCGTCCCTCAGTCACTTCATCATCCGTCTTTACAGGTTGTTTTGCAAAGCATTTCCGTACTGTTAAGCCGAGACGCGAAGCGTCGCGTCTTTACGACAATGTGGCATCAGCAATCCCTCCCTTACTCATTCCCTTCATCATCCGTCTTTACAGGTTGCTTCATTAAAGCATTCATACATTTATGCATTTAAGCATTATCTTATAGTTAGGCCGAGACGCGAAGCATGGCATCTTTACAAGAATGCAATTCATCGATCAACCTTTCATCTATCATCCACTGTAACTTTAGTGAAGGTGGGTTCATCGATCATCCTTTAACCTTCACCCTTCTATTATTCCGGCCCGATCAGTTCAATAAAAGTACCATCAGGATCCTGGATCAGGACAAATTGTCTTTTCTCATCCAGTTTTGTAGGTGTTTCCCCAAGAAATTTAACATGGTGTTTTTTAATTCTTTCTACAAATGGTTTCATGGATTTTACAAAAATGGTAACATATTGCACTCCGGTGTCGTCCTGAATAAATTTTGGGTAAGGATGCTTTGCTTTTTTATCAAAGCTCATTATTTTCCACTGGGTTGCCTGGTCATTGTCTTTCAGTTTGAGAATGGCAACTTTAAATGGCACGCCATCGGAAAGTCCTGATCGTTTGCCAAATTCCCCATCTACATCAAAGCCACCAGTCTTTGTCATGCCTAAAACATTTACATAAAAGTCATATGATTTTTCAAAATCTTCTACAATAACACCAATTTCAATAATCCCACGCTCAAAATCCGATGGTGCCGGTTTGTTAAGACTGAGGACTATGATCAGAACAAGCGGGAGCAAAACAAGTAAGGGCAAAGATGTTTTTAAATTTTTCATGTGTTTAAAATTTTTAATTACTTGGTTACAAATTAACTAAAAATTTGAGAACAGATGTAACCACTCCGTTCTCCCATGAACTTGTTTTAATCATTTTCGTGTGTGAACTTTTGATTAAAAAAGTTCATGTTCGTTTCATTGTATTAAACTGTTTTTAAGGTTTTATTTATTTTTCTTTTCCTTTTTCCCGCCAAAAAGTTTCTTATGTTGCAAGTTTCCTGCTACCTTTTCGATCGCAATTAATGTTTGGTTTAGATTATAAATAATTGCCATGTTTTTTTTCAGGTCTTTACCGACCTTATAAAAAACTTCTTCAAAATTCGCCAATTTATTTAATTCAAAAATATATCCATGTAAAATATGCTCATAATCAGTAGCTGTTGTGGATAACAATCATTTTATCTCCAATCAATGCCTCGGGTTTAATTTCAACTTTTGAATTTTTATGAATGAATTTTACGAATTTCTTGTCAATGTAAATATAGTGATAAAAATAATTATAAATTTAAGATTCATACTAATTTTCATTCAGTAGAGTCATATTCGAATAGCAGGCAATTCTCTTATTGATTGGGGAAATGAAATAATTTTAATAGATTTGGGTTAATTATGTAGAGAGGATCCCGATTAGGAACTTATTTCTAATATTTGTGTATTATTTGGCAAGAAACTACAAAATACAAATGATAAAAAACAAATAAATTCCAATGGGAAAATTCAAAACAGATTTCGTAATTATTATTTTAAAATCTGAGATTTATTTGAATTTTGTTTTTTGTTTTTTGTTTTTTCCGGTTTATTCAGGTTAAAATAATTCTGGTGCTTTGAGATTAGAATGCCGGGATCAGGAAATTTTAAAAACTTTGTGAGTTTTTGTACACTCTCCGGTTTACTTTTTAATAATTTAAATGTTGAATTGGTGCGTTTCATTTCTATAAAAATATTGCTTGTATTTTTTGTCATAACGGCTTTTCTTATCTCATGCATTGATGATGATGCTACGGATATTAGCCCGACAATTGAATATGAAGCGGAGTTCTCCTTACCTGTTGGAACGGATACCATCACTTTGGCACAGCTTCTTTATAATGTTCCTCTTATTAAGATTGATGAACCTTTTGATAAAGATACTGTTTCGTATTTTTTTTATGATAGTGTATATTATTACTCACCGGGAACCCTTAAAGATTCGGTTTCGGCACCTCTTATACTGGCACCTTTTGAAAATGATACAGCCGAGATCACTACATTGATGTTTCGGATTAATGCGGCAAATTTTATACCTGCAAAATTTATGGTTCAGGTTTATTTTGCTGATTCTAATAAGGTGATTCTTGATTCTTTGTATGAAGACGGACCGGTTTTTTTAGAATCTGCTTACACTAATGACATAGGGATCGTTATCGGTCCATGGGAAACAATTATTGATAATTACCTTCCTTCTGAAAAGATAGATAAACTGAATGATATGACGGATGTTATCCTTAGTACGAAAATGACCATACCGGATTCATCCGCAGATACTGTTCCTGTCCCGTTTTATCATGATCAGAGTCTATGGATTCAGGTGGGTATAAGGGTAGGACTTAAAATGACCGTAAATGTCTTTTAAAAGAATTATTTTCAGCCTGCTTGTATTGCTGTTTTTTGCGGGGACCTTATCCGCCCAGCAAAATCAGCCCCTTTTTCTGATGCACCAGGTTCCTGAAAGTAATTTGTTAAATCCTGCCATTCCGGTTGCCTGTAAATATTATATAGGCTTACCGGTAATTTCATCTGTCCATATAAATTATGGAAACAGCCTGGTAACGTATAATCAGTTATTTCAAAAGTCAACAGACGGGCCAAGAACCATAGAGATTGACCAGGCAGTAGATAAAATGCATAAACGTGAATTTGTTGGGACAGAAGCACATATTCAACTTCTGGCCTTTGGATACAGGTATAATGAATATTCGTTCATGTTCACGATTACGGAAAAGAATAATATCCCTTTTACGGCTCCAAAAGATGGTGCAGAGCTTTTATGGAACGGGAATACTCAGTTCGAAGGCAACAAGGCCGGTATGAAAGGTGCAGGGGTATATTTCAATCATTACCGTGAATATGCCATATCTGCCTCCAAAAAAAACTGGCGTGGCACATATTGGGGTGTAAGAGCAAAATTATTATTCGGAAAACTGAATCTTTCTTCTCCAAAAGCAAATATGTCTGTTTATACCGATGACAGAACATTTGATTTGCGGTTTAACGGAGATTTCCGCCTCAACTCTTCCCTTCCGGTCACGATTTATACAAATGATTATAAAATTGACAGCATTGTTCTTGATGAGAGTATTTCAACCAGTGAGCTTATTTTTAACAGAAAAAACCCCGGTTTCAGTGCCGATTTTGGTGTAATTTATCCATATAATAAAAAGTTGACATTATCAGCATCTGTTTTGGATCTGGGATTTATCTGGTGGAGATCGAATCTGAATAATGCAGAGGCAGGAGGAGATTTTATTTATAAGGGGAGTCTGGGACAACCCTCCGGTTCGGGGAATTATTTTAATGAACTGAAACGAATATTTATTGATTCAATGAATGTCATAAATAGTCAGAAAAGATATGTCAGTATGTTGCCTTTGCATTTGAATGGCGGGGCAAATTATGAGATTAATAAAATGTTTTCTGCAGGAATTGTGGCAGATGCCCTTGTTTTCCGGTCGAGGGTGAACCCTTCACTGACTTTGATGGGTCAGTATTTTCCATTTAAAAGTCTGAGTGTTACAGCTTCTTATACTTTGAATTATCACAGTTTTAGTAATTTTGGTCTGGGCCTGGTTGTAGGTAAAGATCCGGTTCAGTTTTATGTGGTGAGTACAAATATACCAGGACTGATCAAGCCTTTGGATACCAGGAGTATTAACCTTAGATTTGGAATGAATATTCTGATTGGCTGTAACCTGAAAGAAGCGAGAGATACGGGTACCCATCCTGCCATGCCCTGCCCGGGTGTGGACAGGCCGGATAAATCCTACAAAAAGAAAATTAAAAAGAAGAAGAAACACCGGAAGAAAGGTTTATTCGGGATATTTTAAACTCCAGGTTTCTATGAGTTAACTATTAATTGCCAATTGTATGTTTAAAACTAAAGGAATTCCGGTTTTATTTCTTGTGTCGGTTTTTTTGTTATTAACTGGTTTTTCGGGCTGTAACCGGTATTCAAAAACAAAACAACCGGTTGATTATGTAAATCCCTTATTAGGTACTTCCAGTTCCCGCTGGATGCTTTTTCCCGGTGCATGCTTACCTTTCGGGATGGTAAAACTAAGTCCGGATAATACTGACGAAGGTCAATACCGCTTAGGTGCCGGTTATGAATATAAAATCAATAGTATTTCGGGTTTTGGTCATGTGCATTCATGGATGATGGCAGGTCTTATTACTATGCCAACAACCGGAGAAATTAAAGTTGCCGGAGGAACAGTGGATGACCCAGATTCCGGATACCGGTCGGGAATTGACAATAGAAACACAGAGGCTTCTGCCGGATATTATGCTGCCATTCTAGAAGATTACGGTATTAAAGCAGAGCTTACTGCAACAACCCGTTGTGGATTTCAGCGATATACTTTTCCAAAAGAAGAAAAGGCCCGTATTTTATTTGATTTTAAAATTACAGAGGAAGAACCATCCACCATCCTTAAAGCTGCTATTATTAAAGTAAGCAACACTGAAATTGAAGGATATGTTCAACGTGAAGCCGGTGAGTGGAATGAATATACCGTACATTTCGTTGCTCGTTTCAATCGCCCGTTTGTCACTATGGGAGGATGGCAGGACACAATTATTTCAGACAATGTTAAGGAGATAAAAGTAACTGAAGATGTAGATGCAGGGGCATTTGTGAAATTTGATGTAACTGAGGATCAGGTTGTTCTAATGCAAACGGCGATTTCTTATGTAAGTATTGAACAGGCCAGGCTCAACCTGGTTACTGAAATGGATCCCTTTGACTGGAGTTTTGATGCGGTACACAAAAATGCCCGTAATGTATGGAATAAACTACTGGGTAAAATAAAAGTTGAGGGGGGCACAGAATCAGATAAGGTGAAGTTTTATACAGGTCTGTACCGTTCTTATAGTTCAAAAACAATATTTAGTGATGTGAATGGAAAGTATGTGGATGCCTGTGAAAATATACAACAGGTAAATCCTGATGATTTTTCAGTGTATGGTGCAGATGCGTTTTGGGGTTCTTTCTGGAATCTTAATCCCTTATGGACTCTGGTGACTCCGGATATCACAGAGGAATGGGTGAAATCCCTGTTGGAATTGTACGATAAGGGTGGCTGGCTTCCTGATGCTCCGGGAGGTCTGGAATATTCGAGTATCATGGTTGCAGCTCATCAGGTTCCCTTTATCGTAAATGCATGGCAAAAAGGCATTCATGGTTTCGACCCGGAAAAGGCCTATAAAGCGATGAAAGAAATTCAAATCATTCCGGGCCGGGCGCATGATTGTGGTGGTTACGCCGGAAACCGGAACCTGAAAACCTACATGGAAACAGGTTATGTCCCGGCCGATGAAGGTCCTGTGTCCAATACACTTGAATATGCCTATGATGACTGGTGTGTGGCCCAGATGGCCAAAGCACTTGAGAAAACAGAGGATTACAAATATTTTATGCAACGCGGACAGTACTATCGAAATGTTTTTGATCCTGAAACACGTTACATCCGGCCAAAATTTTCCGGTGGACCATGGATCAAAGAGTTTACTACTACAAAGGGCGCAGGGGACCAGGGACATAATTTTGGATTTGGATCAAATGCTTATGTGGAGGCGAATGCCTGGCAGTTTACCTGGTTTGTTCCTCACGATCTGAGAGGATTGATTGACCTGATGGGTCGCGATGAATTTAACTCCCGCCTTGAGAAAGGATTTGAAAAATCCCGACCTTATTTTACTTCTGATTATGTAAACATAGGAAACCAGCCAAACATGGAAGCTCCCTGGCTTTTTAATTACTCGGGAAAACCATGGTTGACCCAGTACTGGGTGCGGGAGGTGCTGGATCATTATTTCGGCACCGGTCCGGTTGACGGATACCACGGGGATGAGGACCAGGGACAGATGGGGGCCTGGTTTGTGATGAGTGCCATGGGCCTGTTTGAGATGGACGGAGGTGCTTCGGTGGATCCCGTGTATGAAATCTCTGGCCCGCTGTTTAAAAGGATAAGCATTCAACTGGATCAGAATTATTATGAAGGCAGGGAATTTGTAATCGAAGCAAGGAATGCTTCCTCAAAAAACAGATACATCCAATCGGCTATCCTCAATGGGAGGAAACTGGATAAATTCTGGTTCAGACATTCGGAACTGGTAGAAGGAGGGAAGCTGGTGCTGGAAATGGGACCCGAGCCGAACAAGGATTGGGCCGCATCCTGTGACCTCCCACAGGTGATGGATATTGAACCGATTGTTACCACCCCTTATATTGTGGTTCCGGATAAAACATTCCAGAAAGAAATTCTGATCAGACTGGCCTGTGATACAAAAGATGCCGAAATTTACTTTACGCTTGATGGTTCGGAACCGGATAGGAATTCACTTTTGTACAAAGACCCTTTTATTGTGAATAAAACAACTGCAATAAGAATGAAAGCCTTTAAAGGTGAGCAAGTAAGCCTGACTTCAACAGCTGTAGTCAATAAAGCGGGTGCAATCAGAAAAGTACATATGAACGAAGTGAAACCGGGACTCTCGTACAAATATACACATGGTATTTACCGTATGGTACATGATTTCCTTGAGGTACCTCCTTTAAAGACAGGGGTCGTTCCTGGTTTTACCATTGAACCCAGGGAAAAGGAGCAGTTCTTTTCTTTCGAATATGAAGGTTATATAAAAATTCCGGCCGATGGGGAATATACTTTTTATCTTTCCACAAATGATGGTGGCCGGTTATACCTTGACAATTATTTGCTGATCAATAATGATGGTCTGCATCCCATAGTAGAGGTAAGTAAGCAGATTAATTTAGAAGCAGGGCTTCATCCTATTTCGGTAAAATATTTTCAGGAAGGCGGACGAAACGGTCTGGTGGTTTCCTGGGAAGGGCCGGGATTTGAAAAACAGGAAATCCCAGCTGATGTTTTGTTTCATTAAAATAGGGTCTGACCATGTGTAAGCTGTCATTTCGAACCTGAGGTACGATGGTGAGAAATCTGCTTCAATTGAAAGATTTCTCAGTCATACTTCCCTGCCTGCCCTTTAGGCAAGCATCGAAATGACAGATGGTAACGCCATAATATAATTGACCTGACATTAGCCAGAGTCAAATCTAACTACGAGATTAATAGAATTAAATTAAGTGATTTTTTGATAACAATACACTATTACAGAATAAACCAAAACATGAATATGATAACAAAAAATGAAATACTAAACGCATTTAAATTCAGGCATGCCTGTAAGGTTTTTGATAAAACAAAGGTGATTGCAAAAAATGATATGGAATTTATTCTGGAAACAGCCCGGTTATCTCCCAGTTCCTTTGGTTTTGAACCCTGGTATTTTGTTGTAGTTCAAAACAAGGAATTAAGAGAGAAATTAAAAAAAGGGGCCTGGGGAGCAACCATAAAACTTGATACCGCAAGTCATTTTGTGCTTGGACTTACAATGAGGGATTTTTTTATCAAATATGACAGCCCTTATATTCAGTACTTTATGAGTCAAATTCAGCATTTACCTGAAGAGGCAGCTTTGAACAGAAGAAAGATTTTTAAGACCTTTCAAAAGAAAGATTTTGATCTAAATACTGAAAGGACTTTGTTTGACTGGGCTTCGAAGCAATGTTACATTGCTATGGCAAATATGATGACCGCTGCGGCAATGATTGGTATAGATTCCTGTCCGATCGAGGGCTTTAATAAAAAGACTTCAGAAGAAGTATTACAAAAATATTTGGATATAGATATTAAGAAATATGGATTATCGTATATGCTTGCTTTTGGCTATCGTTTGAATCCTCCTAAAGACAAAACCCGGAGACAATTAAATGAGATAGTAGGCTGGAAGGAATAATAAACTAATGGTTTTTTTATCAATGCACGTAGATTTTTAACATTTGTATAATTCCACTTTTCTATTTCATATATTTGTTTGTTTAAAATGGCTTTTGCATTGGAAGTTTTTTATTGAATCGTTGATTTCTAACTCAAGGACAGTCTAATCCATTATTCATTAAAAAAAATGAAAAATTTTAAATTTAAAAAGTACTATTTGCCGGCTGTGCTGGTGTCGCTTATTATTATCATATCTCTTTTTTTTCATTATAGCATTCATATTACAGATGCAATTACTTTGAATGAGTTGCCTGACTTTGGAATTCGTATTTCGAATTGGAGGATCTTGTTTGAACCATTTATTGGAGTATTGCTTTTTTTCAACAGGGCACTATATGCTCTTAATGAATTTCCCATGGTATTGATCTGGATACTGGCATTTTTTGTTTTTTACACGATCATTAGATCGGTAAATATAAAAAAGAAGCAGTCAAAGAAACGATTTCTTATCAGACAACTTGTGAATTTGCCAATTGTTATAGGTTTATGGTTTTTGGTTTTTATTTTACTGATATTCATTCCTTTACCAAATAACACGATCGTCAATAATTCTCCGTCTGCCATTCTCGTAACCACACATTCCCATACAGAATACAGTCACGATGGGCTGATCTCTCAGGAGGGTTTATGGAAATGGCACAAACGAAATGGTTTTGATGCTTTTTTTATAACCGACCATAACAATCATGATAAAACCCTGGATTTTGTAAATGCCCAAAGAAATCATGAATTTCCATCAGAGCCGCTAGTGATGTGTGGTGAAGAATTCTCAGGTTCCAATCATTTGAGTTTACTTGGTCTGAAAAGAAAATTCCGTACCGGAGGATATGCCGATTCTACGGTAATTGATTCTGTCAGGGCCGGCAATGGGGCCGTAATTGTAAATCATTGGTTTGACGGGGAACACATGTCGCTGGAATATTACAAAAACCTGGGTGTGGATGGTTTTGAAATTGCAAATACAGCCACTGACAGATCGTATAACAGGGAAGTATATCGAAGAATAAAAGCATTTTGCGAAACAAATCATTTAATAATGAACGGTGGCCTGGATTTTCATGGCTATGGCAATGTTTGTTCATTATGGAATGCTTTTGAAATACCAGGCTGGCATGATCTTGATCCTGCTTCAAAAGAAGAAGCTATACTGAATGTCATCAAGACCCGGGATCAAAGCAGACTCAGGGTATTATTATATCAGGACCGGCCTTACTATAGCGGAGAATATCTGTTTTGGAGTCCGGTATTTACGGTTTTTAATTATTTCCGGACGTTGAATTTTTATCAGGTGATTTCCTGGACTTTCTGGATTCTGCTGTTCTCGTTAATTAAATTTAAGATTTCGAGAAGTGAAGAATTCCGAAAAAGAGTTTCTATCAACAGGGTTTTGCCAGTATTGGGTGTGTTAAGTGCCGTGTTCATGTTGGTACTTGGAATCCATTATTCTTTAAGGATTAAGGATATCCCTGATTTTACAGAGATGTATGCAGAATACAGTCAGCTTTTATTTTACATTGGGGGTGCTTTTTTATTGTATTCAGGTATTGTTGTGTTTTTCAGAATCTTTTCAAAAAAAGCAGAAATGGTGTCCACGAAATGACAAATAGCCTGATTTATTGTATATTTCCTGTGTCTTAGAATTCTTTTCCAAATATTAACATGTCTTAAATAAAAATTAAAACGAACTCAAAAAATATGCATACCATTAAAAACGATCAGTTTAAGGTCTCAGTAAAAGAAACCGGTGCGGAACTTTGCAGTATGAAGTCCGTGAAAAGCGGCAAAGAATACATCTGGCAGGCAGAACCGGATGTTTGGGGGGCTCATGCACCCAATTTGTTCCCGGTGATAGGCTCACTTAAAGGGGATGGTTTTTTGTATGAAGGAAAGGAATATAACTGTCCGAAACATGGCTTTGTGAGGAAAAATGACAAGGTTTCCCTGGTTGATAAAAACCAGGATAGTCTTACTTTCGGTTTGATGTATAGTAAAGAATCATTGGAAATTTATCCTTTCAAATTTGAGTTTTTGATAAAATTTACCCTGAATGGAAATAAACTTCACATTGAACATAAGATCACCAATCACTGTGACCAGGAAATGTTATTTTCTTTGGGTGGTCACCCCGGTTTTACCTGTCCGTTGAATGATGATGAGCAATATGAAGATTACTATCTTGAGTTTGAAAAGCCGGAAAATGCGCCCACCTGGCGTGTACTTAAAAACGGTTTAATAGCAAAGGAAAGCATTCCTTTCTTTAACAATAGCTCTGTCATCAACCTGCACCCGCATATTTTTGATGATGACGCCTTAGTATTTAAAAACCTGAATTCCTCCAGCGTCAGTTTGAAAAGTAAGAAATCAAAACAGATACTTAGCGTTGATTTTACGGATTTTCCAAACCTTGGTATCTGGGCAAAACCGGAAGCCGATTATGTTTGTATTGAACCCTGGATTGGTATTGCCGATAGTGAGGACAGCGACCGGAATTTTGAGACAAAAGAAGGCCTTGTTTCCCTTGCCCCGGTGAGCAGTTTTATTGCATCCTATACGATTACTGTTGATGAATAACAAATGTATCGCACTTAAAGGTAGTTGTATGATATTTAATCAGTTATAAAATCCATAACTAAATTATATCCATGAGAATTAATTACTTAATATTTCCATTTTTGAACTTTATACTTTGTGATACTTTGTGCATTCCTTAGTGTTCCTTAGTGGTAAAATAGAGTATCTAATTTTAACCACAAAGGCCCCAAACCTGTCTGCCGACAGGCAGAGGATATCACAAAGGACTCACAAAGGTCAACAATCATAATATCAATATATTATGCCAAAATACTTTACCTGCGAAACATTAATGAATAATAATTTAAATGATTGATCATGAACAATTCAAAGTTGTTTTTTATTGGAATTTTATTTCTCCTGTCCTTTTCAGATTCATATTCACAGTCTACAAGCCTGAAGAGTCTGTATAAACTTTCCGGAGCAAAAAGCAGGTCCATAAGTCCGGAGAATTTTACGGGAGAAAAAGGAAAAGGAGGAATGGCAACCCTCGAAGAGGGAACCGCCGCCAAACAGGCACGTGAACTGGGTCAGGGCTGGAAAGTAAACCCATACATCAGGATCAGTCCCGGTGAAACCTTTACATTGGGGGAAATTGATGGCAGCGGGATTATTAACCATATCTGGATGACTCCTGCAGGTGAGTACAGATTGATGATTCTGCGTTTTTATTGGGATGATGAAACAGAACCTTCTGTGGAAGTTCCGGTGGGTGATTTTTTTGCAGCCGGTTGGGGAATGAAAAATGAACCCCTTATAAGTTCACTGGCCGTTTGTGTCAATCCGCGTAGCGGGTTTAATTCGTACTGGCAGATGCCTTTCAGAAAAAAATGCAGGATCACCATGGAGAATCAGAGTGAAAAAGGAGTCAGTTTATACTATCAGATAGATTATTCTCTGGAGAGTGTGAAAGAAAATACACCTTACTTTCATGCACAGTTTCGCAGGGTTAATAAATTGTCCTATAAGGAAGTTTATACAATTGTGGATGGTATCAAGGGAAAAGGTAACTATGTAGGGACTTATCTTGCGCATGGTGCCAGGCAAAGCGGATGGTGGGGAGAAGGAGAAGTGAAATTTTATATGGATGGAGATAAGGATTTTCCTACCATTTGTGGAACCGGTGAAGAAGATTACTTCTGTGGCTCATATGGTTATAACGACCGGGAAGTAAACGGGGAGATGTTTTATACCTCATTCAGTAGTTTATATACAGGGTTTTATGATGTTAAAGATTCTAAGATTGATGGCTTTGTTGGAATTTTCGGTCAGTATCGCTGGCATATTACCGATCCGGTTCGTTTTGAAAAAGATCTCAGAATAACCATTCAAAGTCTTGCATGGAGATCAGAGGGTTATCTGCCTTTGCAGGATGATCTGGCTTCTGTGGCTTACTGGTATCAGCTGGAACCACACAATCCTTTTCCTGACTTGCTTTCAAAGGAGAATCTGACAATTAAAAAGGAAAAAAAGTAATACGATGAATAAAGAAATCAGATGGGGAATCCTCAGCACCGGTCATATCTCAAATAAATTTGCTGAAGCATTGAAAATTTTGCCTGAAGCTGAACTTAGGGCAGTTGCATCCAGAAGTATGGGTAAAGCAGAAGAGTTTGCCGATAAGCATCATGTCTCAAAAGCTTATGCATCCTATCAGGAATTGGCAAATGATCCGGAGGTTGATGTGGTATATATTGGCACACCCCATGCCTTTCATCTGGAAAATGCGGTTATGTGCATGAGAAAGGGAAAATCGGTGTTGTGTGAAAAAGCATTGACCATCAATGCTGCAGAAGCCAGGGAAATGGTGCGTATTGCCCGGGAGGAAAATGTATTTTTAATGGAGGCAATGATCCCCCGGCATATTCCATTGTTAAAAAGGGTAGTGCAATGGGTCAAAGAAGGGAGGATTGGAGAGGTACGTATGGTAAAAGCAACGCGGTGTGCACGTGGGGAATTTGCCCCGGGAGCAAGACATTTAGAACCGGAATTAGGCGGTGGAAGCCTGCTTGATGTGGGTGTGTATGTCATTTCATTTGCTTCCCAGATATTTGGAAAACCACCTGTAGAGGCTGTTGGCCTGGCCCATATAGGAGAAATTGGTTCGGATGAACAGGGAGCTGCCGTATTAAAATATGATAAGGGTGAAATCGCTGATTTGTCTTTTGCATTACGTACGGAAGCTGTGAATGAAGCCTATATTCATGGAACGGAAGGCTATATAAAAATTCCCGATCTGTTTGCAGTACCCACAAAGGCATGTTTGTTTAAAAATAAAAAGGAAATGGAAGTTCTGGAAGAACCCATCATCGGGAATGCCCTTTATTACGAAGCAGAAGAAGTCATACGCTGTATGAAAAAGGGGTTAAAAGAGTCTCCGTTTATGCCCATGGATGAATCCATTGAAATAATGGAGGTAATGGACAGGATCAGAAAACCCTGGGGACTGGTTTATCCGAATGATGTGAAAGAAACGGAATAAATATTGGCATATTTAATTTGTCATACCGATCCGTCAGTTGACGGAGAGAAATCTGCTGGATTTCAAAGATTTCTCAGTCATACTTCCTTCGAAATGACAAAAAGTAAGGCCATAATATACTTGACTTAACACCAGAAGTTGATTATAAACATAAAATTGATATTTGTGGCTATAAAAAGCATTAGACTTTTGATCAATGACTTGCGTGATAAAGTGTATCATGCCAGTCATTTGCTGCCTTGGGTCCTTGTTTTTCTATTGGGCATCTCTGAATGTAAAACAGAGAATGATAAGGAGATCAGATTCGAATCCGGCAAGGTTGAATATATGGAGAACCCTGTAAATATCGATGTCCCGAATCCCCGGTTTTCATGGATCGTTTCATCTGCAAGACGGGGTGCAGGACAAACAGCTTATCAGATTTTTGTATCAGAAAGCAGGGAAAACCTTGAGAAAAGGAAAATATACAATTGGAATTCGGGGAAACAACCAGGTAATTCAACACTTCATCAAGTATATGAAGGTAAGGATCTGGAAAGTAATAAAACCTATTACTGGCAGGTACGGATATGGGATGAGAAGGGGAGGGGAAACTTAAGTCCGGTTTATAGTTTTAGTACTGCACTTCTTTCGGCAAATGAATGGCACGCAAAGTGGGTTGGCGCAAATACAGCAAAAGAACCAAAGCCTGTGAAAGGTTTTTTAAAGGATAGAAATGAGGAAATAAGTCTGAAAGATACCGTATTTCATCAGGGTCGTTCCGTCCTTCTCAGAAATGATTTTTATATTAAAAAACCTGTAAAATCAGCCACAGTATTTGTAACCGGCCTGGGATTATATGAAATGTTGCTGAATGGGAAACGGGTGGGTGATTTTGTGCTCTCTCCGGCTAAAACCAATTATAATAAAATTATTCTTTACGATACCTATGATGTAATGCATCTCCTGCGAAAAGGCCAGAATGGGGTTGGCCTGCATCTCGGAAATGGCTGGTACAACCCGTACAAAAAATGGTGGAATGATTATCGTATGCAGTGGTTTGGTTATAAAAAGGCCCTGATGCAAATGCATGTTTCTTACAAGGACGGAACCTCAGAAATATTTACCACCGATGATAACTGGAAAACCAAACCCGGACCCGTACTCTATAATTGTATTTATGACGGGGAAGTTTATGATGCAAATCAGGAAATTGCAGATTGGTCCAAACCGGGCTTCGATGACTCGGGATGGGAAAGGGCTGTCCTGATGGACGCTCCAAAAGCAAGGCTTGTTTCACAATTGATGCCTGCCATAAAAGTTATGGAAACGAGAACTCCCGTAAAAACAGAACCAAAGCCAGGAATGCTGGTTTTTGATATGGGGCAGAATTTTGCTGGTTGGGTTCGGATTGCAGTGAAGGGGGAAAAGGGAACGAAAATCAGGATAAGGTTTTCAGAAGAGTTGTACGAAGATGGTACCCTGAATTTTACCTGCAATGAAAATGCAAAAGCCAGTGTTGAGTATATTCTGAAAGGCGGAGGGACGGAATATTATGAATCGAAATTCACTTATTTTGGATTTCAGTTTGTGGAAATTACAGGAGAACCAAAATTACCAGCTATCGGCATGCTTGAGGGAAAAGTGATCCATTCGGCAAATCCTAAGGTTGGTTCTTTTGAGTGCAGTAACGATCTCATAAATAAAATCCATAAAGCAACTGTCTGGTCGCAACGAAGTAATATGCTGGGTTACCCTATGGACTGTCCCCAACGGGATGAAAGATTGGGATGGCTGGGTGATGCACAGGTAACTGCTGAAGAGGCCATGTTCAATTTCGATATGGCGCTGTTTTACAGAAACTGGCTTCGGGGAATCAGAGTCAGTCAGAATGAAAAAAACGGAGATATTCCAATTATCTCTCCCCGTCCTTACATTAAGGATGACGGAATAGAGTGGAGCAGCTCCTATATTACCATCGCATGGAATTATTATAAGTTTTACGGGGATACCCTGCTGCTGGAAGAAAACTATGGTCCAATGAAGTATTATATGGACTTTCTTGAAAGCATTTCCAACCAGTATATCTTACCAAAGGGCTGGATTGGTGACTGGGGAAGTCTGGTGAAAGGATGGGAGGAAGGAGAACCGGAATCCGTACCTACGGCATTTTATTATCTCAATGCAACGATTCTTGCAAAAATTGCAGGGGTACTTGGAAACAAAAAAGATGAAAAACATTTCACCCAACTGGCAATTGATATCAGAAAAGCATACAATCATAAGTATTTCAACCTTAAAACCAATAATTACAATGATGGCAGTCAGATGGCAAATGCTTTCCCATTATACTTAGGTCTTGTTCCGGAGGAAAACGAAAAGGAAGTGGTGGCTAATCTTAATCATGATATTGTTGAAAATAATGATACTCACCTGACCACAGGCGTGTTGGGAACCAAATATATGATGGATGCCCTGACCATGGTTGGTCGTTCGGATATTGTATGGGCTCTTGCCACACAAACCACCTATCCCGGATGGTCGGAAATGATGAAACGGTTTAACACGGTTTGTGAATTCTGGACGCTGAAACAATCGCATAACCATGTGATGATGGGAAGTATTGATGCCTGGTTTTATAAAACCCTGGCCGGAATAAATCTCGATGAGGATAAACCGGCATATAAAGCATTTACTATTAAACCATTTATTGCCAGTGGACTGGACTATGCAAATGCAAATATTGAAACCCTCGGAGGCAGGGTATCATCAAGTTGGAAGCGGACAGATCAAACCTTTGAATTCATCTGTACTGTTCCTTTTAATACAAGTGCTATTGTGTATGTTCCTTCGAATAAAGAAACGGTTATTTATGAAGGCTCTGTTTTGGCTAAAAAGGCTGAAGGGGTAACTTTTTTAAAATATGAGACAGGATATCAGGTATTTGAACTTAGCTCAGGAGACTTTAAATTTTCCTGTGGAATTGATAATCCTTAGGAGTTTGCTCTTCTGTAGCAGAAACGCAAAAACAATACCGGAAGACATATATTAATTTTGATTGCATCTTATTGTTGTAATCAATAGATTATTAATAGTCATAATTATATGCTTATGAAACCCGGATCGCTGAGATATTAAATTAAAGGAGTAGCTACAAAAGGACATGTATATCTGGATCAGTTACTGACAGTATCGCTGGCTTTAAAAGAGCGTTGGCCAGTCCCGATAATTATCGGGATGGCCCGGGCCAGCGGTGGATTGTGAGGGGAAGGATGAAATTTCTGCCATGGGCATCCACGTGGGGGTTTCGTCCCGATAATTCGGGATGAAAGCCCGTCTGGCAAGACATTATTTAAATTTGCAATTAATTGATATTTAATGATTTAATAAAGATGTATACTTATGAAATCCAGACTATTTTTTTTCATACTTTTTCTTCTAAGCATGATATCCTGCCAACAGAATAATTCACCTGAGACAATAGATATATCCAAAGACTGGCGGTTTTTCCCCGATAAGAACAATATTGGAGTATCCGAAAAATGGTATACTGTGGATTTTGATGATTCAAAATGGGATTCCATAGATGCAGGCTTGCGATGGGAAGATCAGGGCTATCCGGATCTGGATTCTTTGGCCTGGTACAGGAAAATTGTTGAAATCCCCACCACATGGAAAGGTAAGGATGTATGGGTGAAATTTGGTGCAGTAAATGATGCTTATGAACTTTTTGTGAATGGAAAAAGTATCAGCTCATTTGGCGAAGCGAATATCAGCTTTGCCGGTAAACCTTCGTTTACAAAACTAACTGACAAAATAAAATATGGCAAACCCAATTTGATTGTTGTAAAGGTTAACGATTGGGGCAACAGCGGAGGTGTGTGGCGTCTGCCTGTAATTTTAACAATTGATAAATCGGAAACAGATTTGTTTAAACCCTTATCTGATAAACTCTTTGTACCCGAAGATGAGGGATACAGACTTTTCTGGGACGACGAGTTCAATGGAGATGTACTGGATACCGCAAAATGGTCTGTACGCGGGATAGGACCACGTGGTGTAGGTTATGTATCACCGGATGCGGTAAAAGTTGAAAACGGAACATTGAAGCTGCTTGCTTTTATGGAAAATGACTCTCTTAAAGTGGGAGCTGTGGGTACCCAGGGACTTTTTGAAACTACTTTTGGTTATTTTGAGTGCAGGGCAGAATTGCCAGTGACAACAGGCAACTGGGCTGCTTTCTGGATACAATCACCTGAAATTTCGTTGGGTGAGGACCCTGAAAAGTACGGAACTGAGATAGATATTTTTGAATATTTTAAAAACCAGGGCGGAGATTTTGTTTCTCATAACCTGCATTGGGCATACGGTCCGAATCAACAGTCCACCGGAGCTTTTCTTAGCAAAGTGGAAGGTATTAGTGAGGGTTTCCATACTTTTGCTGTTGAATGGACAGCTGAAAAATACACTTTTTTTGTGGATGGTTTAAAATATTACGAAATAAAGAGGGCTGTTTCGCATATTGATGAGTACATAATTTTGAGTTTTGAACCTGCACATTCCATGGAAGACCTGGAAAATGCTGTTTTACCGGATGATTATATCATCGATTATGTGAAGGTGTATAAAAAAGGCAGAAGGAAGAAGTAAACCTCCTTCGCTATCACCTTTGCGGAAGCAACGGAGATCAAAGAATGCTTCGGAGGATGAATAGGCAGAAGTAAGAAGTGAAAAGTAAAAGGGCAGAAGTAGAAGGCTTTGTAAGAGCCATGGAGATCATTCTGAGACTTCAGTGTATGGAAGAATGAAGGAGGGACTGAGTGAGGGAGAGACCGAGAGACCAAAAGATAACCGGAGTCGCATTATCGTAAAGAGGTGATGCCTTACGGTTCAGCTTAGCTATTGGATAATGCTAAAATGAATGAATTCTATAAGATACAAGAATCAGGTAAGGAAATAATGCATGTTAAATGGAATTGCCAATTGTGCCGTAGGTACAAAATGAACATAGTAGAAATATAAAGGTTAATTGGAAGATTCAAGAACAAAGAACCAAGAACCAAACCAGGTTGGGTTTCCTGAAAATATCATTTTACCGGTTATAATAATTTTATTTAGCTTGCTTTATTACAATCAAACAAAATTTGTCAGGTTCCGGGGCATCTTTTATCGCCTGTATTAATCTGTTTCAATAGGTGAGTTTGATTAATTATCTTCTAATTATGGTTAATAAATATGAAGTTATTCTTAATATAAATTGCGTAATTTGAATAATATCTTTACAGGATTATTTACAAATAGCAAAACGAATCAATTAAGGAGGATTAATGATGCATGTGTTTAAATTTAAGGGAATTACCTGGCTATCGCTGGTGATATTATTTGCTTTTAGTTATGGTATGGAAGCTTCTGCACAGGAGAAAAATGACCTGCCTGTATTCAAGGATAAAAGTAAACCGGTTGAAGAACGGGCACGGGATCTGGTATCCCGTATGACAACTGAAGAGAAGATATACATGACAGTTGGAGACGGTAAGTTTTTACCTGCAGTTGACCAAAAAAATATTGAGGTTGGGACGGGTATTATCATCGCAAATCAGAATGCAAAGCTTGTGATCCCCCGTCTTAATATCCGTAAATCAGCCCTTACCGACGGGCCGACCGGTATAAACAGAAATCCTAAGCCTGAAGGAGCAACGGAATATTCCTATACAACAGCTTTTCCAACATCAACCTGTCTTGCTGCCTCATGGAACACCAGGCTAATAGAAAGAGTGGGAGAGGCACTCGGAAATGAATTGCTTGAATATGACTATGACCTCATTCTTATGCCGGCCCTGAATTTGCATCGCGATCCAAGATGCGGGCGGAACTTTGAGTATTATTCAGAAGATCCGCTTCTTTCTGGTAAAATGGCTGCATCCATGGTCCATGGGGTTCAGTCAAAAGGAGTTGGTACTACCTTGAAGCATTTTCTCGCAAACAATCAGGAAACTAACAGAAGAACTTACAATGCAGTTATAAGCCAGAGGGCTTTACGTGAACTTTATATGCGTGGTTTTGAGATTGCCGTAAAGGAGGGAAAGCCAAAGGCAATAATGACTTCATACAACAGATTAAATGGATTTTATACTGCTGAAAATCCCGATTTGTTACAAACTGTCGTACGGCAGGAGTGGGGATTCGACGGACTGTTTATGACAGATTTTGACGGTTACGGCGATGCAGTAGCAAAGGTCAGGGCCGGAAATAACATGTTGATGGGAGGGAATAAGCAGGAACTTAAGGAGCTGACTGAGGCTGTAAAAAATAAAACGCTTGATGTTAGTACGCTTGACAGCAATCTGGTGTACAACATGATTTTAAAATTTGATTCGCCCAGGGAGAAAGATGGTCATAATCCCGGATTCAGTCCCAATCTTAAAGCTGCAGCTAAGATTGCCCGTGAAGCGGCTGCAGAAGGTATGGTGTTATTGAAGAATGAAAACAATACCCTTCCTTTCAAAAAGATTAAAAAAGTGGCTCTTTTTGGTAAAATGTCTTACTATCTGGTTGAGTCGGGTACCGGTAGTGGCAGCGTTAGAAGTAATGAGTATTCGATATCGGTGAATGATGGGATAAAGGCTGCCGGCTTTAAGGTGATGAAAGACCTTGAGGCCACTTATACTGCTTATATTGAAAAGATAAAAAGAGAAAATCTTGTGCCCCCCTATTTTGATAATCCGAAAATGCGCAAGGATAACGGGGTCAAGGGAAATCAGGCACCTCCTCATTTTAAGGAAAGATTGGTCGCATTTACCGATGATCTTGCAATGCCCATAGAGGAAATAAAAAAATACGAACCAGAATCAGACATAGCAATAGTTACACTGGCGAAAAGTGGTGGTGAAAACTATGAAAACGGCTACCTTCCGATCACAAAAACAGAGTTGGAACTTTTAAAGAATGTTTCCAATGTATATCATGATGCAGGGAAAAAAGTGGTGGTTGTGGTAAATGTTGGCGGTATGTGGGAAACAGCAAGCTGGCGCGGTTATCCCGATGCTATTTTGCTGGCCTGGCAGCCGGGACAGGAAGGAGGTCATGCGGTTGCGGATATCCTGAAAGGTGCAGTTAATCCTTCGGGTAAACTTCCCGATTCCTTTCCCTTGAAAATAGAAGATGTTCCTTCGGCAGGTTCATTTCCCGGGGAACCAAAAGACAGTCCATACAATTCTTTTTACAAGGAGGGAATTTATGTTGGTTATCGTTATTATGATTCGTATGATAAACCGGTAGCTTATGAATTTGGCTACGGCTTGTCATACACAAGTTTTGAGTATTCTGATCTCAAGCTAAGCGGGAATACTTTCTCATCCAGAATATCAATTTCTGTAAAGATTAAAAATACAGGTAAAGTTGCAGGTAAGGAGGTGGTACAGCTTTATCTTTCTGCTCCTGCAACTGAAATATACAAACCAGTACATGAGCTCAAAGGATTTGCAAAAACCAGATTTTTAAAGCCCGGCGAAAGCCAGATAATTGATTTTGAGCTTGATGAACATTCGCTTGCTTCTTTCTGGAGTGGGATAAATTCCTGGGTTGCAGATAAGGGTGCTTATGAAGTTCAGATTGGAGCTTCTTCAAAAGATATCCGCCTGAGGGCTAAATTTAATCTTCCTCAAAAAATCATTGTGGAAAAAGTACACGATGTTCTGTATCCGAATTTTTATTTTGAGGAATTAACAGGTAGAAAAGACTAGTGTTGAGTCAATTATATTATGACGTTACTATTTGTCATTTCGAAGCTTGCCTACCGGCAGGCAGGGAAGTATGACTGAGAAATCTTTGAATTAAAGGAGATT
>JANTGF010000006.1 GCA_024763075.1 Bacteroidales bacterium
TACAGAACCATCTGTTTCCAGAATATTTATATGAAATTTTTGTATGGCTGACTTTTTAAAGTTTGTACTATATATTTTTTCCTTTTTGGTAATAAAATCTAATTCATCCAGAATATTGGGGAAATCTGCCCGGCCTGATTTTACAACGGCAGAATTAAACCATTTTGAGACATTGATTACGGTGATTCCCAGTTTTGCCAGGCTGTCAAGATAATATTCAGAAACCGGTAGATCTGTTTCCTCAATACTGATGTTCTGTCTGTTTCTTCTTTCCAGACTCCGTTTTGAAAGAAATTCTTCAGGCTTTTCAATTCTGTAATTATTATTGGATTTATCACGGAAGCTTATCCGGTATTTGTCCCCGGTCTGAGCTTTAATATCCGGCGATACAGTTTGCATCAAAAGAAGACAGAATATGATGTATGTAAATAACCGTATCATTTGGCTTTTATTAGACTGATGATTGAGGAAACCGGCTATTTGATTACTCCTTTCCGGAAATCCTCAATACTTGGTTCGGTATATTTCTTTTTATTTAGTTCAAAATCTTTCATGCTCTCTTCGAACGATTTATCAATTTCGTCCTGGTTCTCAGGAAGTCCGTCAACATAATTAATGATTTTTGTCTTCTTGGTTTCTTTATCTGTGTAGGTCCATTTTCCAATCCGGATATCATTTTTATAAACACCGGATATCTCAAGGGTTCCATCCGGATAATATGTTTTAAAAGGGCCACTTAGTTTCCCGTTAACATATTGGGTTTCAAGCCTGGTTTTTTTCCCGGGAAACCACATTCTCCAAGAGCCGTCAAGTGTTCCGTTTTTCCATATTTTTTCCTGTGATATGGTGCTGTCAGAATAATATTCTCTGGAATAACCGTCTTTTTTCCCCTTGATGTATGATTCCTCGTTTGAAAGATGTCCTCCGTAAAAAGAATAATATTTCCAAATACTGTCTTTTTTAGTTCCAAAATATTTCCCTTCCGCAGCTAATTTGCCATTTTCATAATAAAAAGTGGCTTTTGCCGATTTTCCATCTTTGCTATAAACCAGTATGGATTGCAGGGTTCCACTTTTGTAAAATCTTCTGAATTCTCCAACAGGCTTATTGTTTTTAAAGCTGCCTGTATATCGTATATTTCCGTTATCGTACTTTTTTTCCCAATGGCCCTGTTTCATTCCATTGTTATCGGTATAATTAATTGTTTTTCCATACTTAATGTTATTCTGCTGGGCAGCAGAAAGTATTGGAATTAAAAGAAAGAAGAACAATAAAATCTTTTTCACAATCAAAGTTCGTCGGTTTTTTTATTAAAACGAAGAATACCACATATTGGTATTTGGTAACTTACAAAAATAAAAAAGCCCCTTTAATCAGAGGGGCTTTTTTCTTAAAATTCAAAAATTTATTTTACTTCCTCGAAATCAACATCGGTTACTTCGTCGTCATCTTTCTTATCATCCTGAGGAGCTTCAGCGTTCTGAGGTCCTGTAGTACTTTCCTGCCCCGGACCTGGCTGACCTGCCTTATACATTTCTTCTGATGCGGCCTGCCACACAGTATTCAATTCGGCAGTAGCTTTTTCAATGGTATCCATATCCTTGTTTTTATGCGCTGTTTTAAGTGTTTCCAGTGCACTTTCAATAGGACCTTTCTTGTCAGCCGGTAATTTATCACCAAATTCTTTCAGTTGCTTTTCCGTCTGGAAGATCAGGCTGTCAGCAGCATTTAACTTATCAATTTGCTCTCTGGCTTCCTTATCAGCGGCTTCATTTGCTTTGGCTTCTTCACGCATTTTGTTTATTTCTTCTTCTGTAAGCCCTGAAGATGCTTCAATTCTGATTTTTTGTTCTTTGCCTGTACCTTTATCTTTAGCTGAAACATTTAATATTCCATTGGCATCAATATCAAAAGTAACTTCAATCTGAGGAACCCCGCGTGGTGCAGGTGGTATTCCGTCGAGGTGAAATCTTCCAATGGTTTTGTTCCCTACAGCCATGGGTCTTTCTCCCTGTAGTACATGGATCTCAACGGAAGGTTGATTATCTGCTGCAGTTGTGAATGTCTCTGACTTTTTCGTTGGTATTGTGGTATTTGCATCAATTAGCTTGGTCATTACACCTCCCATTGTTTCAATACCAAGGGACAAAGGAGTTACATCCAGAAGAAGAACATCTTTTACTTCACCGGTAAGAACACCTCCCTGGATCGCTGCGCCAACAGCCACAACTTCATCCGGATTTACACCTTTTGAAGGGGATTTCCCAAAAATATTTTCCACCTTCTTTTGTATGGCAGGAATTCTTGTTGAGCCTCCTACCAATAGCACCTGGTCAATTTCGTTTGCACTTAAACCAGCGTCTTTCAGTGCTATTTTACAAGGTTCTACAACCGATTGGACAAGTCCGTCAGCTAATTTTTCAAACTGTGCCCTGGATAATGTCTTTACCAGGTGTTTTGGAATTCCATCCACCGGCATTATATACGGAAGATTAATTTCTGTACTTGTTCCGCTTGACAATTCAATTTTTGCTTTTTCTGCAGCTTCTTTCAATCTTTGAAGCGCCATCGGATCTTTTCTCAGGTCAATGTTTTCGTCTTTCAGGAACTCCTCTGCCAGCCAGTCAATGATCATCTGGTCGAAGTCATCTCCTCCAAGGTGGGTGTTACCATTGGTCGATTTTACCTCAAATACGCCTTCACCCAATTCAAGAATGGAAATATCAAAGGTGCCACCACCCAGATCAAACACTGCCACCTTCATATCCTGACCTTTTTTATCAAGACCATAGGCAAGTGAGGCAGCGGTAGGCTCGTTAATGATCCTTTTTACCTGCAAACCGGCAATTTCTCCGGCTTCTTTCGTTGCCTGACGTTGTGAATCGTTGAAGTATGCAGGAACGGTAATAACAGCTTCTGTAACTTCCTGTCCAAGATAATCCTCAGCTGTTTTTTTCATTTTTTGTAATACCATTGCTGAGATTTCCTGAGGTGAAAACATCCGGTCGTCAATTTTAACCCTGGGAGTGTTGTTGTCGCCTTTAACAACAGTATATGGTACTCTTGAGATTTCTTTACTTAAATTATTGAAGTTTTCTCCCATGAATCTTTTTATGGAGGAAACGGTTTTCTCAGGATTGGTTATTGCCTGTCTTTTAGCAGGGTCGCCAACCTTCCTTTCACCGTTCTCAACAAATGCCACCATCGAGGGAGTGGTTCTTTTTCCTTCGCTGTTCGGAATTACAACCGGTTCGCTACCTTCCATGACAGCGACGCAAGAATTCGTGGTTCCTAAGTCTATTCCTATTATTTTACCCATTTTAGTATATTTTTATTTTGTTTTACAATTTGTTTCATTCATAAATTCGAACTTGATTGAACAATCTCTATGCCATTAATATTATCTGCCAAATTGAATGTTATTATGACACATACTTTATACCCCTTGCAATTGTTGGTTTTTACAAAAGTGACAAAAAGACAGTGGCCGCTGTTTTAACGAGGTTAAAAAAAGTCATGGATTATTGCAGGGTAATAAATCAAATTCGTAGCTTTGCTTGGAATATTACTTGAATTTAAACAAATAAATATGTCGGTACATAAGCAAGTCAGGAAAGTTACAACTCATGTTTTAAATGAGATGAAATTAAGGGGGGAGAAGATCGCCATGCTAACAGCCTATGATTATTCACTTGCCCGGATCCTTGATAAATCTAAAATAGATGCTTTACTGGTAGGTGACTCTGCCTCAAATGTTATGGCAGGGCATGAAACCACCTTACCTATCACACTTAATGAGATGATCTATCATGCATCTTCTGTGGTCCGGGGTGTTTCAAGAGCTCTTGTAATTGTTGATCTGCCTTTTGGAACCTACCAGGGAAATTCACGGGAAGCACTTTCTTCTGCGATCCGAATCATGAAAGAAACCGGAGCTCATGCTGTTAAGCTGGAAGGCGGAGCTGAAGTTATTGAGTCGGTTGACCGAATATTGTCAGCTGGTATTCCGGTAATGGGGCACCTGGGCTTGATGCCTCAGTCTATTCATAAATTTGGAACCTACGTTGTACGTGCCACAGAAAATGAGGAAGCTGACAAACTGGTAAAAGATGCCCATTTGCTGGAGAAATCGGGTTGTTTTGCCCTCGTTCTTGAAAAAATTCCGGCTTTGCTGGCAAAACGGGTATCAAAAGAACTTACCATTCCTGTAATTGGAATCGGAGCAGGTCCCCATGTTGATGGTCAGATTCTGGTTACGCATGATATGCTTGGATTAACGCAGGAATTCTCACCCCGGTTTCTTCGCAGATATTTAAACCTGAATGATGAAATTCAGGGTGCTGTACATGCCTACATTGATGATGTGAGACAACAGGATTTTCCCAATAAAAATGAACAATACTAAGAGCCAGGTATTAGGGTTCTGTCATGCTGCATTGTATCAGTAATGTCACATACTTTTTCAGTAAAAACTAAATTGATTTGATTTTTATGGACCTTGATATTTTGTATGAGGATAACCACCTGATTGCAGTAAATAAGAGAGTTTCAGACCTGGTTCAGGGTGATAAAACGGGAGATATATCACTTGATCAACGAATTAAAAGTTATTTGAAAAGAAAATACAATAAACCCGGTGAAGTTTTTCTTGGTGTAGTGCATAGGATTGACCGGCCGGTGAGTGGTGTGGTTTTATTTGCAAGGACGAGTAAGGCATTGAGCCGGTTAAATAAAATTTTCAAGGAAAGACAGCTTACAAAATTGTATTGGGCTATTTTACAGGAAGAGCCCCCGGTTGAAAAGGATACATTAGACCATTATATCTTAAGAAATCCACGGATTAATAAGTCATTTGCATATGATTATGAGAAGGAAGGTACTAAAAAAGCTCTGCTTAGTTATAAATTGAAAGGAAAGTCAAACAGATATTATTTTGTTGAAATTGAACTGCATACCGGAAGACACCATCAAATACGTGCTCAGATGGCTAAAATTGCCTGCCCCATCAGAGGCGATTTAAAATATGGTTCAAAAAGATCAAATCCGGACGGTGGGATAGATTTACATGCCAGAAAGCTGGAATTGATTCATCCCGTCAAAAAAGAAAAATTAACGATTATTGCACCACCTCCGGGAGGAGTATTGTGGAAAGAGTTCTTAATTCTGGAAGAAAATTGATATTCTTAATTATGGCAGTAATCGTTTATCAAATCCTTGTGGCATTAACTGACTGACATTTTCCAGAATATGCACATGGTCATTCCCAGGAAGTATAAGCTTTATAGGTGACTGAAACCGTGATTCAGTTTCAATCATAACCTGCCTGCATGAACCACAGGGATATACAGGTTTATTTGTGATTTTTTCATTGCTTTTGGCGACAACAGCCATACTGATTATCCTGCTTTCCGGAAACTGCGCATTTGCGTAAAAGATGGCTACCCGCTCAGCACATAAGCCTGAAGGATATGCAGAATTTTCCTGATTATTTCCGCAAATTATTTTACCATTATCAAGAAGAACCGATGCACCAACCCTGAAACCGGAGTAAGGTGAGTATGACTTTGCAGCAGATTCAATGGCTTTTTCCACCAGTTTTATGTCATCCTCACCCAGTTCAGATAAATTAGGGTATTCATGTACTAAGGTACAAAATTTTAACGTTTTCATTTATATTTTCATAAATAATGAGACAGTAAACTTAACGAAAAAAGGTGAATTCTGGTTTGTTTGTTGGTGTTAGTTTTTAAATGTTACTTTAAGACAGGGAGTTGTACTAATGATATGTTGGGAAAATAATGGAGGGTTTTCTTTTTTTCAAAATAGAAAATAGTTTCATCTTTGTGAATTGTAAATAAGAGAGAAACCGGTTCAAGAATTATTCTATGCAATATAAATATATGGGAAGAAGATATAATATATATATAGTAAGCGGGAAGCTTATTATTGCTTTTTTAATTCTTCTCTCAGTGATATCCTGTAAAACCACCAAAAAGCTACCCGTAAAAAAATATACAAACAGTACCCGGAAGGGATATATTGAAAATTATAGTGATTTGGCCATACTTGAGATGAAAAGGACAGGTATTCCTGCCAGTATTACCCTTGCTCAAGCAGTACTGGAGTCTGGTGATGGTAACAGTACACTGGCCAGGGAAGCAAATAATCATTTTGGAATAAAATGTCATAACGACTGGAAAGGGAAAACGATAAGACATGATGATGACAAAAGAAATGAGTGTTTCAGGAAGTATAACTCAGTGGAAGAATCCTTCCGTGATCATTCGGATTTCTTAACGGGTAAAAGAAGGTATGCATTTTTATTTGAATTGAAACCAAATGACTATAAGGCTTGGGCTAAAGGCTTAAAAAAAGCGGGCTATGCAACAAACCCCCATTATGCACATCTGCTAATTCAAATTATTGAGGAATATAACCTGACAGAGTATGATAAGGGCAAAAAACCGAAACCAAAAAATGTAGAACCTGAACCTGAACCGGAGGCTGTTGAAATTTCTGTGGATGAAACGGAAAGCGTATTTGCCGAAGAGAAATCAGTATTGAATGTGGAGGATTTCTCTGTTAAATTAGGTTCAGGCAGGGTTGGTCAGATCAATAAACTGGATTTTATAGTTATCCAGAAGGGAGATAGTTTTGAGAGTTTGAATAAGCAATTCGGAGTAATGAAATGGGAGGTATTACAATTTAATGATCTGAATAAGAAAGCGGTGTTGAAACCCGGTTGGATTATTTTCCTGCAGCCAAAGCATAATCAGGGAGCACCAGAGGTAAAATATCATTTGGTTAAGAATGGTGAAACGATGTGGGTGATTTCTCAAAAACACGGAATAAAGCTTTCTAAATTGTATCAGTTAAATGAGATGGAAAAAGGTCAGGAACCTGCGCCGGGTGATAAAATATGGCTCAGGCATAAGCATTAATCTGATTATTTACACCCGGAAAAACGGTAAATAAATACTATTCTACTTTGATTTTCCAGTCTTCAGTGGAATTTCCTAAAAGGAAATCTTTAATTGACATTCTTCTTTTCCCGGGAACCTGAAGTTCATTGATGATTAGATAGCCTTTATTCACTGCTATTTCTAAGGATTTGCCCGAATTAATAAGGGTCCCCACAGGATAGTTGTGTGACCTGGTAGAAATCCCGGCTGCTAATATTTTTACAGTGATCTCTTTTTTATCTCCTGTTTCTATTGCAGTCCATGCACCAGGGTAGGGGGATAGACCACGGATGTGATTATAAATAATAATGGCTTCCTTTTTCCAGGGTATTTTACAATCAGCCGGATGGATTTTTGGAGCAGTTTTGGGGTTGCTTCTCCCGGATTGGGGTTTAGGTACAACGTTTCCTTTTAGGGTAAGCTCCAATGTTTTGGTGAGAAGTTTTGCACCCTCAGCCATCAATATATCATGAAGTTCTCCGGCATTCATTTGAAAAGTTACCGGTACTTCTTTTTGAAGAATAATGTTTCCCGTATCTATTTCTTTTTCAATGAAGAAAGTGCTTACTCCGGTCACTGTTTCTCCATTCATTATAGCCCTGTTCACAGGAGCTGCACCTCGATAATCAGGGAGGAGCGAAGCATGAAGGTTAATGGTTCCGTTGGGTGGCATTGCCCAAACTGCCTCAGGTAACATCCGGAAAGCAACAACCACGTTTAAATGAGCTTTGTAAGCTTTAAGCTTATGAAGGAAGTTTTCATCTTTCAGGTTTGCAGGTTGTAAAACAGGAATCTCCTTTGAAACTGCAAATTTTTTGACGGCAGATTCTTTGATTTTTTTTCCCCTCCCGGCAGGTTTATCCGGAGCTGTAATTACACAGACCACATTGAAACCCTCTAGAATAATCTGCCTCAATGATTCAAGAGCAAATTCGGGAGTTCCCATAAATACGATCCTGAAATTTTCTTTTTGCATATCCATTAAACCAAATATTGTCAGGAATCATCAGTATCCGGCCGGAGAGGTTTTACCAGTTCCAGAAAGTGTCCCATTTTTGACTTTTTGGTTTGCAGGTAAAATTCATTATGTGGATTTGGTGATGCTTCCAGTCTTACGTTCTCAACAATTTTAAGTCCGTAGCCTTCCAGTCCGGCTCTTTTTACAGGGTTGTTCGACATTAAACGTATCTTTCCAAGACCCAGCTCCCTTAAAATATTTGCACCCACTCCATAGTCCCTTTCATCGGCATTAAACCCCAGTTCAATATTGGCCTGAATGGTATCAAGTCCTTCTTCCTGAAGTTTATATGCTTTCATCTTATTGAAAAGTCCGATTCCTCTTCCTTCCTGATTCATGTAAAGAATTACACCCTGTCCTTCTTGTTCGATTTTTCTCATGGCTTCATGTAACTGAATGCCACAATCACATCGTAAGGATCCAAAAATATCACCTGTAACACAGGATGAGTGAACCCTTACCAGTACAGGGTCTTCTTTGTTCCAGGTACCCTTAATTAATGCAATGTGTTCCAGCCCGTTTGACAGCTGTAGGAAAGGAATAAGGTTAAAATTGCCAAATTCAGTAGGAAGTTTCACTTCTACTCCCTTTTCAATGATGCTTTCCTGGAGTAGATTATAAGAAATAAGATCCCGGATGGAAATGATCTTCAGATTGAACTTTTTCGCTACATCCAATAATTGCGGCAGGCGCGCCATGGATCCATCTTCATTCATAATTTCAACAAGGGCACCTCCGGGCTTAAGTCCGGCAAGCCTGGTCAGGTCAACTGCAGCTTCTGTGTGGCCTGCACGCCTGAGAACTCCTTTACTTTTTGCTTTTAAAGGAAAGATGTGACCGGGTCTTCCTAAATCTTCAGGTTTTGTATTTGGATTGACTAAGGCTTTGATGGTCAGGGCACGGTCACTGGTTGAGATGCCCGTAGAAATATTTTTATCCAAAAGATCAACTGAAACAGTAAACTGGGTCTCATGGTATGAGGTATTTCTCCCAACCATCAGCTGTAGATCAAGATTATCGCAGGTTTCCTCCGGTAAGGCAACACAAATTAACCCCCGGCCATAAGTAGCCATGAAATTAACCATTTCCGGGGTGATAAGTTCAGCAGCCACAATAAAGTCTCCTTCGTTCTCCCTGTTTGCATCATCAACTACAATAACAGCATGGCCTTTTTTTATTTCTTCAATGGCATCTTCTATTCTGTCCAATCCGGGTCCGGGGTAGTTGTCAGGGAGACGGTTATGACTGATTCCTTCTTGTGGGTTTCCAAACATTTGATTTAATTCCTTTCATATATAGAATGAAACCTGCAAAAATGGCAAGGTTCATACTTAAAAAATGTGTAATGAAGCGCAAAATTACGATATGTATTTTGATTTTCCTTAAGATAAGATCAATAAATGGAATTAAAAGGAAAATCATTTGTAAAAGAAAAGTAGCAGCATAAAAAGTACTCCTGATTAGCAATAAATTACTTATAAAAGCAGCCAGAATAAAGAAAGGTCCCAGCCAGCGTAAAAATTTGTGAGAGAAAAAACAAAATCCCAATGGATGAAATATTTTAATCAGCAGGTGAGAAAAGTATTTAATATTCTGGAAATTTCCAGCTGATATTCTGACTTTGCGTCGAAATTCTTCGCCGAGATCATTAGAGACATCTTCAAATACTTTCGACCTGGGTTCATTTATCGCTTTTTTTCCTGATTCCAGAACTTTCATACAAATATAAAAGTCATCCACCAGAAAATTTTCAGGTACCTTAGAAAAATTCTCTTTCCTTAAGGCATAAAATCCCCCGGAAGGACCCATCATTGTTCCCCAAATCCGGCCTTCCCTGTTTTTTATTTTTGTTTCTCTTGCAACATATGCACTTTCCTGAAGGGATATACCTGCTTTATTGAGACCAGTATTATACATAAATGAGTCCACAAGTCCGATGTTCTCCTCTTTAAAATGGCGGATCAATTTTGCCAGGCTTTCCGGGTCATGCATTGTATTGGCATCTGTAATAGCAATGATTTCCCCTTTCGATAATTCTGATAATTGGTTAATAATACCGATTTTTCCGGTTCGTTGTGAAAATCTTTTTAATTTAAAAATGGTATTTCCCGGGATAAAATCCTCAATTATTGTATCTGTCTTATCTTCAGAAGCGTCTGAAGCGATTAAAATTTCAAGCTTATCTTCAGGATATATCAGGTTACGTAGACTTTTAAGTTTATCCAGTATAATTTTTTCTTCATTAAAAATGGATAATAAAATGGTAACTGAAGGAAATTCTTCCGGATTCTTGTAAAAATTATGATTGTTTTTTTTTCCTTTTGCAAGGAACCATAAAATAGCCGGGTACAAAACATATGTATGGAATACAGAAAATACAGAGATCCAAAAGACGATTTTAAGAATCATGAAGCTAAGGTCTTAAAAAAATGAATAAGTCCTTCTGAAAGTGCAAAATTATCATAATTTTGTTTAACAAACTGATAACCTTCCCTTCTTAACTTTTCACAAACTTCCGGATGATCAATCACTTTACTAATCTGGCCGATGAAATCTTTGGCAGAGTCAGCCGTTAAAAGATGCTTTTCGTTCTTCGCGGGAATACCTTCCATTCCTTTGGTTGTGGTAATGATGCATTTCCTACGGGCCAGTCCTTCAATAATTTTAACCCTCATTCCACTTCCTGAAAATAGAGGAATTACCATGATTTTGCCATTTTCCATAAAAGCTTCAACGTCTTCAACTTCTCCAAAATACGTTATTCCCGGGCCATTTATGAAATCAGCATGTTTTATGTCGGGATTCCTGCCTGCTATAATGAGCTTTAAGGCCGGATAATATTTATGCAAATGTGGCCAGACCTCCTTCAAAAACCATTTGAGGCCTTCAATATTCGGGTTCCAGTCCAAAGCACCGATATATATCAGATCAATTGGGGAAGAATCATTTTCAGGAGTTTGATATGCATCCATCCGGAGGCCGAACGGAACCACATGCAAAGGCCCTTTGTACCCCAGTTTCAAGATTTGATCTGAATCATTTTGTGAGATAGGAACAACTCCGTCGTACTGTTTTAATTGTTGAATCTCGAAATTTCTAATTCTTGAAGTAAGTATGCTGAGGTAAATCGTATTAAAAATATTCTTAGAGTTTTTCTTTAAACCTTCCCAAATCATAAATTCAATGTTGTGAGCTCTCATTACGATCCTGGCCGATGAATGTTTACGGATAACAGGGATATAAAATGAGAGGCTAAGCCCTTCCAGCAAAACAATATCAAATGATTGTTTTGTCAGTGATTGTATGATCTCATTTGAAAAATCTTCTGAGTAGAAACGGGTCAGGTTATAGGGTAATTTGGAAAATAAAAGGTTATTTAAGAGCTTTCTAAATCTGACTTCAGTATTTAAATGAACCACTTTAAAGCCTAAAATACCGGATAAATTTACCGGAAGTTCAACATCCTCTTTTGGATGTTTTGAGGTTTGCATACTGATGATCTCAAGTGAAACTCCATGTGACAACATTCCTGTTGAAAGACTCCAGGTAGCCAGAGAACCACCATCTTTTGGAGGATAGGGAATTTTATTACACAACTGGAGAATGTTCATTTTTTGTTTTTGATCCGGATTTTATTCTTTTCTTCAACACAGCAAGTAGTTTTTTTGGCCATTTTAAATAAGTCTCAGTATTCATTATGGCAGAATCGTTTGTGGCTTTATAGGTGAGGAAAACTCCCATAGGTAGCAAGATGAATGAAGAAAGCCACATTCCTGCAAATGGACCCATAACTTCCTGTCTGACAAATTTCTCGCCCGATAATGATACAATATAGTAAAAAACAAAAAATATCACCGAAATTGTAATGGGTAAGCCTAATCCTCCTTTCCGGATGATGGCACCGAGTGGTGCCCCAATGAAAAAGAAAATCAAACAGGCAAATGACAGCGTGAATTTCCTGTGAAATTCTACCTGGTGCCTTCTGATTAGTTTTCTCCTGGAAATTATGGAGTTTTTAGTTGTGGTTACAAAATTTTTTGAAGAACGTGCCATCATCAGAGCTTTTTCCACAACAGTTTCCTGTTCGGACTGGCTTAAAGAAGCAAGGATTTCTCGTGGGTTAAAAGGAAGTGTATCGGTAGCTGATTCCGTTTGCTTGTTTTCAGGCTTTCGGGTTGTGTCAGACTCCATTTTTTTGTGTATTCGTTTTAATGAAGGCACATTCGAAAATAATTGATTCTTTTCCAGGGTATTTATAAACAGGGTTTTTCTTCTGTCGAGAAGTCGGTTCATTGAATCAGTTGCTGTTACCAATTGATTCATGTTGAGCATTGAAAAATTGTTTTTAAAAAGGTTTTCATCAGTTCTGTTAAGTCCGAAACCGGTAAGTTTCAGAACAATACTCTCTTTTTTAAAGTGATCCTTACGGAAAGGGTAGGATTTATCTTTTCTGTTTCTCCGCTTTTTTGACCTGTCATATACATCATTATATGAATATCCATTATAAAGTATCAGGTAAATATTTTGCTCATCCGGTGTAACTTTCATGTATCCGGAATCAGCATAGGTTACAGAAATATTTCCCATTTTTTCAGATTGGTCATAAATCAGTATCTTTTTCAAAAGATTTGTTTCATAGTCTTTTTCAAGAATTCTGATGGTATAGCCTTCAATCCCATTGTAAAATTGCCCGGCAGTTATATTAAACTCTGGTCGTTGCCTTTGGATATCGTAAAGCAAAGATCTTGATTTCAAATTTGTTACAGGTAAGATATTGTTCGAGAAATAAAAAGCAACAATGCTGATGATTGTCACCAACACAATAAGAGGTTTCAGAAACCTTTGCAAAGAAACTCCCGCCGCTTTAATAGCGGTCAATTCGAAGTTTTCTCCAAAATTGCCAAAAGTCATTAAAGATGCCAGTAAAATTGCCAGTGGTAATGCCATGGGTATAAAACTAACACCAAAATAAAACAGAAGCTGACCAACAACCTTTAATTCAAGACCTTTTCCGACAAGGTCATCAATATATTTCCACAGAAACTGCATAATCATGACAAACAGGGTTATCAGAAATGTGAGGATTAATGGCCCTGAAAATGACTTGATAAGGTATTTATGCAAGCGTTTCATCCGTAGCTAACTTAATGCTTGTTGATTGGTAAATTATTAACGGAAATCCTGAAAGAATATTTTAGCAGTGGTGGTTTAGCTAATTTATAACCCAAGTAAATGTTTTAAACTCTGTATTTGTTGATTCCACAAATCTGTTGCATCTTCAACTTCATCCTCTTCTGCAAAATCTGTAACAATTAATGCAAGGTCATTGGTTAGATCGTCGGTATGTAATCTGAACTCAAAATACGACTTTGGATCTTCATCATCATCCAGCCAGTGAAACCGGACAAATTTCCCATCTTTTTTTAAGATCATTTCTGCCTCCTGTTCACTTCTTTTCCAGACAAAAGTAAACTTTTTGCCATCTACCTTAACATCATCGGCAAACCATTCGGCCAGGCCTCCTGCAGTGCTAACTCTGGGGAATAATACTTTGGGTGATGTGTAGAATGTATATTCAAGTTCGTATTTTACTTTCATATTTATTTTTTATTAATTATTTTCTTTTTTAATACCTTACTTTTTTCTTTTTATTTCCAGTATTTCCTCATTGTTTGGAAGGGTAAAAAAAGTCTGTAATAAATAATCCTTTATTTTTGCAATATAGTTAAAAATGGGAAAAGAAAAAATTTATTTAATTAAAGACTCTCAGTTAGGGTAAAATATTGGATTGCAATGTGATAAGCTAAAATATGATGGAAGTGAAGAATTAACTCCTTTTGTGGAAAACATGAAATCAAGAAATTTAAATATGTTTTTTATTATTTAACCGGAAGTTGTATATTTGCGTGCTCAAAAATGAACAATCTGTTTGCCATCCGGATGAATAGATTTGATTTATTTTGGCGAGATAGCTCAGTTGGCTCCGAAAAAACAGAAATCTGTGATTTCATATTTTTTCGAGAGTCCTCGGAAATACTCCAAATTAAAATTTGGTAATTTCCGGGATTAGAGCTCTTAGTAGTAAAAGTAAACAGTAAGCTAAGAAGGAGAAATAATTATATTTTGGCGAGATAGCTCAGTTGGTTAGAGCGCATGATTCATAATCATGAGGTCCCGAGTTCAAATCTCGGTCTCGCTACATTGATAGACAGGCGGTTACATTCATTAAAAGAGTGTAGCCGTTTTTCATTTACACAGCAATTTGCACAACTTTAGGCCTTTTGTTTATTGCTTTTAGAATTATGAGCTTTACCATCCTGGTGTACTACCAGGTTAAACTTTAATGTAAGGAAGTGCATTATCCCACCTTTCGAAGATAATGTACTTTTCAACCTGATTTAACTCAAATTCCCCCGATTTTTAACCTAAATCTAATTTTTATGATCTGTTTTAAGAAATGAATGAGAGGCTATAAATCATTATGAATTGACCTTATAATGTGGAAAAAAATTTTTGAGGTAAAAGTTGAATAAAATTAATGCAATCGTTTGGGTAAAATATTTCAAAAGCATAATTTAGTAGCCGGAAACTTATTGGATTGGCCGGTAATTTAAAACTTTGCTGTAAGTAGTATTTGAACCGGTTTTAAAATTGTGTAGTTTCTGTAAGTTTTAATTTTATTTTTCTTAAAATATTAAAATCTAAACGTATGAGATCCAGTTTGCTTTATTTGATGTTCTTATCAGTTCTTTTCTCATGTAATAATAAAAAAGAATTGAGTTTCAGTGTTGAAAACCCTACCAGCAATACGCGGAAGGATGAGCCCGTTATTGTTAAAAGAGCCGAGTTGGTTTCTTTAATTGGTTCTGTAGATGAGATTATGCTGCCGGTATTAAAAACTGCATCAGGAGTTGATATTCCCTCTCAGGCGGATGACCTGGATAAAGATGGTAACTGGGATGAATTGTTTTTTCTGATTGATCTTAAGCCAAATGAGACAAAAATAGTAAAGGTCTCTTTTATTGGAATAGATCAGTTTCCAGAATATCCGGTTCGTTCCAATATCCGGTTTGCAAATATGGATCTGCCGGATCATAAGGAGCTTTCCGATGCTCCCAGATTAAAATCCACTGTATCTGAGAATTCGCAGAAGTATTTTCAGATGGAAGGCCCTGCGTGGGAGAATGATAAGGTTGCTTTCCGGAATTATTATGATGCCCGGAATGGTTTTGATATTTTTGGGAAAAAGGTTCCCTATATGGTACTGGATAGTGTAGGAATCATTGCTCATTCCTACCATGTACCCTTGAATTGGGGAATGGATATTTTAAAAGTCGGAAATTCACTGGGTGCAGGAGCTATTGCAATTGAAAAAGGAAATCAGTTTTACCGTTTTCACAATCTGGATGAGGGGAGCCTTGAAATTGTTGCTGATGGTCCGCTTCGAAGTATATTAAAATTGAAATTTAAAGGCTGGAAAGCTGGCGAAGATATTTATTCAATGGTTCATGAGATCTCAATCTGGGGCGGTGCTCAGTTTTACCAGAGTAAAGTAACAATTTCGGGTTTGAAAGGGGACGAACATCTTATAACGGGTATTGTAAATATCGATAGTGATTCTTTAATAGTTAAGGAGCCTAATAGTCAATATGTTATTATGGCTACTCATGATAATCAGGCCTATGATGGGGAAAAACTTGGACTGGGTTTGTTAATTAAAAAGGATGATTTCGTAAGAACCAATATTGCTCCTGAAAAAGGGGATGGAATTGTTCAAACTTATATGGCTGAACTGAATATTCGAAACGATAAGCCGGTGAAATTTTATTTTTATTCCGGCTGGGAACTTCAGGATAAACGCTTTGCTGACCCATCCTATTTTCTTAAAGTTATGAAGGAGGATGCAGACAGGTTTGCAAATCCTGTTTTTTTGAAAAAATAGTTTGGATTTTGAGAAAATACTGTTTGAGAATTGTAGGATTGTGTTTAATGAAAAGGGAGGTGAATTTCCTCCTTTTTTTTATTGGAAGATATTGTTTGTATTTTGCGGATAAATAGAGTTTTTTTTAAAATCATTTGAAATGGGAATAAGTATAGTAAAGAAATCGGGCGAGTCCATACCCTTCGATCCTGCTAAAATGAAGAATTCACTGGAAAGATCCGGTGCAGGTTCGGATGACATCAGGTTTATTTTGAAGGAGGTTGAAAAAGAGCTGTACGATGGTATAACTACCCGGAAAATATATCGCAAGGCTTATGCTTTATTAAAAAAGATTTCCAGTGGAGCTGCGGGCAGATACAGGCTGAAGGAAGCAATAATGGAACTTGGGCCTACCGGGTTCCCGTTTGAAAAATTTGTTGGGGAACTATTCCGTTATCAGGGTTACAAGGTAAAAACCGGAGAAATTGTACAGGGGAAATGCGTGAGTCATGAGGTAGATGTAGTTGCAGAAAAAGAAAATGAGGTCTTAATGCTGGAATGTAAGTTTCACGCATTGGCAGGTCGGAAAAGTGATGTAAAGGTATCTCTTTATATTCATTCCCGTTTTGAAGATATCCGGGATGAAAGAAAAAAGAACCCTCAAAACACGGAGGATTGTTCTTTCAAGGGTGGCCTGGTAACGAATACAAAATTTACCGGGGATGCAATTGACTATGGTATTTGTGCAGGTTTAAAAATGATTAGCTGGGACTTCCCGGGTTCAGGCAGCCTGAAAAACAGGATCGATATTTCAGGTTTATTCCCTATTACCTGCCTTTTTAGCCTCAGAAAAGCTGAAAAAAAGCAATTAATTGAACGTGGAGTGGTAATGTGTAAAGAATTGTGCGAAAAACCTGATCTTATTAAAATTTTGGGAGTAACTCAAACCCGTTTTAATAAAATACAGCAGGAAGTGACAGCAATATGTAATTCTAAAATTCATGCTTAGTAGAGGTAATTATACACAGCAGCTGAACTTTAAATGCTTGGTTATGATTTAATTAGTTTAATTTCATAATGAGATTCCGGCAGAATGGATGGACCTGGGATTTTATTTGTCGCAAAAAATAACCTGATAAATATCTTAAATAATTTAGCTTTTATTGATTACCTTTGTTGAAATTTTGTCAAAAATTGTGCCCTGTGTCAGCAATGGGGTAGAAAAAATAATTTTAAAATAATAACATTATGAAAATTAAGAAGATTATTGCACAGGAAGTGCTTGATTCAAGAGGAAATCCCACAGTTGAAGTGGAAGTAATATTAAGAAATGGGATCCATGCAAGCGCTATTGTACCCTCAGGAGCCTCTACTGGTGAGAAAGAAGCAGTTGAGTTAAGAGATGGAGATAAGTCCAGATATGGAGGAAAAGGAGTTTTGAAAGCAGTGGCTAATGTTAATGAGAAAATAGCTCCGGAAATTATTGGAATGCATGTGGATCAACAACGTGAAATAGATTATAAAATGATTGAGTTGGATGGTACTCCAAATAAAGCCAATTTTGGTGCAAATGCCATCCTTGGAGTATCACTGGCAGTGGCCAGAACAGCTGCAGTAAGTCTGAACCTTCCTTTGTTCCGGTATTTGGGTGGCGTGAATGCTTCTCTTCTACCCGTTCCTTGTATGAATGTTATCAACGGAGGTTCACATGCCACCAATAATGTGGATTTCCAGGAGTTTATGATTGCCCCTCACAATGCACCGGATTTTGCGAATTCAATCCGGATGGGTGCAGAAACATTCCATGCCTTAAAAAATGTACTTGCAAAAAAAGGATACAGTACCGGTGTGGGTGATGAAGGTGGTTTTGCTCCGGATCTGAAGTCTAATGAAGAAGCCATTGAAGTTATTCTTCAAGGGATTGAAGCAGCAGGTTATCGTCCGGGAGAAGATATTTCAATTTGTCTTGATCCTGCTACAAGTGAAATGTGGGAGAATGGAAAATATAAGTTTTTCAAATCTGACAATTCTTTTAAAACCTCTGAGGAGATGGGCGAAATCTGGAATAGCTGGGTTTCAAAATATCCGATTGTTCTAATTGAAGATGGTATGGCAGAAAATGACTGGGATGGATGGAAAGTGCTTACAGATGTCCTTGGTAATAAAATAGAACTTGTTGGTGACGACCTGTTATGTACCAATAAAACATTATTACAGGAAAGTATTGATAAGGGTGTTGCCAACTCAATTCTTATTAAATTGAATCAGATTGGTTCACTTACGGAAACGTTGGAAACGATTGAACTTGCAAAAGCAAATAATTACAATTGCTTTGTTTCTCATCGTTCCGGTGAAACAGAGGATACAACCATTGCAGATCTTACGGTTGCTGTTGGAGCAGGACATCTGAAAACAGGTTCTGGATGCAGAAGTGAAAGAATTGCTAAGTTTAATCAACTCCTCCGGATTGAAAGAATGCTTGGCCAGGATGCAAAATTTGCCGGAATTGGAACTTTTAAAAATGTAAAATAGTTTATTTTAATTCGATATTATTAATATGGGGATGTCAACCGGCATCCCTTTTTTATGTTTTTTACGGAAGCTTGAAGTTTCCATAATTTCCTTAGCTTTGTAGAAATTTTTATATGCTTTTAAAAAAATGTCAATAGAGATCATTCTGGGACTGATTTTAATTACCGGCTTTATTTTTGCTGAGGTTTTTAAAAAAATGGGTTTTCCTAAAGTTACCGGTTATATTCTCGCAGGTGTTTTCTTAAATCCGGAATTAACCGGAATTATTCCTGCTGACTTTTCAAAAAATTCAGAATTTGTAATTCACATCGCTCTTTCTTTCATAACCTTTTCAGTGGGGGGTGCTTTATTAAAAAGCCGTATAAAAAGTTTGGGTAAATCAATCCTGACCATTACTTTTTTTGAGGCACAGACTGCCTTATTGTTTGTAGTTTTGGGTTTTTTAGTGTTTCTGCAATTTTACCATATGCCTGAATTGGCTTCTTTTCCGGCCATCCTTGCATTTAGTATTCTTATTTCCATCTTTGCTTCACCAACAGATCCTTCGGCAACCCTTGCTGTGCAAAAAGAATACAATGCCAAGGGAAAAATTACATCAATCATTATGGGTGTTGCAGCATTTGATGATGTGCTGGGGATAATGAATTTCAGCCTGTTTACTGCAGTTGCACTTTCTGTAATTGGTGATGGAGATATTGATATGGTTAAATCTGTTATGGACCCGGTAATTTCTATTGGAGGTGCAATTTTGCTGGGAATTGCCTCCGGATTTATATTAAAGCTCGTAACAAAAATGCTGACAGGTGAAACGGATGGTTTGTTAATTGTAGTAATTTCAGGTTTTCTGATTGCCATTTTTGGTATTGCTGACTGGCTTCATGTCGATGAACTTCTTTCTACCATGACCTTTGGTGCGGTTGTAGTGAATTATAGTTCTTTACAGGAAAAGATCTTCAGGTTACTGGAGAGATACACAGATGAACTGATCTTCCTGTTATTTTTTACCTTAAGTGGAATGCATTTAAATTTTAGTACCCTTGGACCTTCAATGATACTTATTTTGTTTTTTGTGATTTTAAGAGCCATGGGGAAATTTACGGGTACTTACATAGGTGGTTCCATTTCACATGAAGATTCAAAAGTGAAGAAACTAACTGCGTTTGGGTTGATACCCCAGGGTGGAATAGTAATAGGTATGGCGTTACTATTAAAAGGTAAGCCTGCATTTTCTGATATGGCCGATATTATTATCAGTATCGTTATAGGAGCCACAATTATTCATGAGATAATTGGACCGGTATTTGCAAAATATGCTTTGAAAAAAGCTGGAGAAATTAAGCTTCCCAAAGACAATAGAAAGCAATAAGAATATAATTTTTTATTAATGTTAATGTGTCCTTTGATCCATTAGATTCTCCAGATTTCCCTCTAAATATGCATCAATGGTTTGTTGTATATCCATTTGGTCCGTGAGAATTACTTCCAGTCCCGCACTGCGGAAGTTTTCGTAAGCTCCCATGCCCATCCCTCCGGCAATCAGTACCTGGCAATCAGATAATTCCTGAACCATGGTGGCATGCCGGTTTTGAGCACCCTGGCCATAGCCATGTCCGGCCGAAGTTTCATGGTTGTGCTCTTGGTTATGGTGCATTCCTCCCGGGGCAAAATGGCCTGTTCTTCTTTCTCTCAGATAGACATTGTTAACTATATTATCGTCAATTTCAAAAATCTTGTAATAGGGAGCCCTTCCAAAATGCTGGCTGACTGTGGATCCGTTATTGGTTACTACTGCAATTTTCATAAGTTTGTATTTTATTGTTTCTGTATCTATTAGTTTTGTCATTTCCGATAGTCATCGGAACAACCAAAACAAATTTTATTATCCTATTATCCAGGGATTTACGCACCCGGTTGCAAATATAAAGCTCCTATGGAACATTAAAAATCTATCATTGCTTTCATTACTCCGTCTGAATAACCTGCAACAAGGTCAAATGCTTTTTTAGTATCAGAAAATGAAAACCGGTGGGTAACCATTTCAGATACATTTGTTTGTCCTGTTTCAATCAGGTCAAGAACAGGTTGTACACATTCATTTTGCCTCCTTACATTTACGATGGTTATTTCCTTATGTCGGAGTTTATCAACACTAAATTTCCAGGTATCTGTCTCGGGAATACCTATGATCATCAATTTCCCTCCGGGCTTTAGCAGATCAATGGCCTGATCCACGGCTTCCTGTTGTCCGCAACATTCATATACCACATCCAGCAGGTTTTTGCAATGCTTCCGGATATCCTGAATAATATTTGTTTTTAGGGGGTTTCCGGTATAATCAACACCTGTTTTTTTTGCAAGCTCCAGGCGATCATCAATCTTGTCAGTTACCATAAATTCTTTTCCGCCTAAAAACTGGGAACTCAAAAAAACACTCATGCCTATCGGGCCAAATCCCAGAATTCCTATGGAAGCATTTTTGGAAGGGCTGGCCTGTTTAACAGCGTAATAGCCAATGGATAAGGGCTCAGAAAGGGCACAGTCATCATAGCTGAGTTTGCCGGATACCGGAAACAAACTCTTTTCCGGCATTACGATATATTCTGACAAACAACCTTCAGCCTGGCCCGGTGTACCCAGAAAACTCAGATTTCTGCAGGTATGTGTTCTCCCTGCCTTACACTGATCACATTCATAACAGGGCATGGCCGGATCTATGGCAACTTTATCGCCGGGCTTTACTCTGCTAACTGCACTTCCTGTTTTAATTACCTGACCGGCACCTTCATGACCTACCGTAAAGGGGTAATTTACCACCTGGGATCCAATTTTACCTGTTGTATAATAGTGAATGTCTGATCCACAGACTCCTACCGTTTTCATTTTTATCAGAACATCGTGATCCGAAACTATTTTGGGATCGGGAACCGTAACCAATCGCATCTCGCGTATACCGGTAAGTTTAAAAGCTTTCATAAAAGATAAAAAATAAAAATACCGGATTTCTCAGGTATCTAGGTGACTAATAAGCTTACAAAAATATTAAATAATAATTGAATATTAGTCTGGATAGAGCTTTGTTTCGGCTGAAAATTATATCAGACAATATTTTTTTGAAAAAGGGAAGATCTTAAAAGAAACTATTCAGGAGATGATAATTCTTCAACCTCAATAAATTTAAATGGCAGATTAACCATAGCACTGAAATCCAGGCCGCATTCCTTCATGTCCAGGTCATCTTCTTCGTAATACCAGTTTATTTCAATGTTTTTATTTCTGGATCTTACTTTTTCCAGAGTTTTAAATAATTTCAGCAGAACTTTTGAAGAGCTGGTATTAAAATATTCAAGCTGTACATCAATAGTTGTTTCTTCAGGTGGGGTGGTTTTAAATTCCTGAAGCCATTGAATAACCGGTTCAAAAAAAGCATTGTGGTTTTCGGGAATGGATTTGCCTGCAATCCGGAATTTGTTGCTTTCCGGAGAATATCTGATATCCGGGGTCTTTAATGAACCTCTGATGTTAAGCTCCGGAATTTTACTTTTCTGAGAGGATTTTTTCACTTGTATAATTTAAGCTTTACATACATTACGTATGTCATATTTTAAATGTTTCAGGTATTTCCTGTTTTTTATGAAGCAAAAAAGATGGGATGTATTTGATTTTCAGAAATAGCACTATTATATTTAACAAAGATCATATAAAAAAAGGCCTTACATAGTGTCTCTTAGAAAACGCCAAATACTGCATTATTCTTGTTTTGAAAACGGTCATTTACAAAAGTAAACTCCCTGATTTTCAAAGATTCGAAAGCCTTGTCTTTGGCGTCTTCTAAGAAGCCACTCTAAAAGTTAAGAGTTTTCTTAGAAGCACTACATAAACCGTAAAGCCTTTTTTATTCATTTATAAGATTTTATTCATCACTTGTAGCACTTTCCAGGGTTTTCATAATACTGAAAATGAAAATGGATGAAAGCAGTAACATTACAACCAGCAATAAGAAAAACTGCCACATTTCCCATTTTTGCCAAAACGGGCCGATAAAGCCAGCCAGTAAATTTCCAATGGCAGTAGATCCAAACCAGGCACCCTGCATAAATCCTGAAAGGCTGGGGGGAGCTACTTTAGAAACAAAGGAGATGCCAATCGGGCTGTAAAACAGTTCTGAAATAGTAAGACTAAAATATGTTGCGATCAGCCAATACGGTGTAACCCGCATGGAATCAGCGACTGCTCCTGGTACGAAATCCTTTGGTGAAACAAGTCCGGTGGCAACCAAAACCATTATTAAAAAACTCATGGCAGCCAGTATCAAACCAATACCAATTTTCCTTGGAGAACTTGGCTCAAGCCCCCTTTTATTCAGCGATGTAAAAATTCCAATGATAATGGGAGTCAAAAAAACGATAAAAATCGGATTAAACTGTTGGAAGATCATTGGGTTTATGGGCATTTTATCTGAATAACCCTGAATCACATAATATGCAAGGGCTCCACCAACTATAATCATCGTAAGCCCGATCATTTTTAAAAGCTTTGTGTTCTTCTTGCCTATCAGGAAAACCAACCCCATGATAACAGCAATGATAGGCAAAAGAGCCCTCAGATCAAAAATAGCATAAGTTAAGGCACTTACTTCGGTGTAGGTGTAGTCCCTGGCAAAAATAGTAAGGGTAAACCCGTTTTGATGAAAAGCCATCCAGAAGAAAATATTTACAAGAAAAATAAGACCCAGGGCTACCATTCTTTTTTTATGTTGTTCTGGTGTCAGCGTAATAATATTTTTTGATTCGTCTTTTATCGCATGTTTGTGCATAATATCCACATGCTTGTATGTTTTTCTAAAACCTGCAAAGATCAACATCGAAATAATGATACTAACAGCGGCAATACCGAAACCATAACTATAGGATTTACTTAATGTATCAATGTAATGATGACTGAAGTCTGTCAGGTTGGTAAACTGGTATGATGAGCCTTCAATAATAGCAGATTTAGCCATTTCCAAATATTCACCGGTTTTTTCATAGGTACCACCATTACTTATTGCTTTTAAATAGTTGTGGGCAAATGCAGGAATATTGGCATTGTAAAGCAGGTCGCCTTTTTTCATAATTATCTTGCTCATGGCCTGCGCAGCCGAAGGAGCAAAAAAGGCTCCGATATTAATTCCCATGTAGAATATCCAGAAAGCAGAATCACGCAGTTTATCAAATTTTGCATCGTCATACAGCTTCCCAACTAGCGCCTGAAGGTTTCCTTTGAAAAATCCAGTTCCAAAGGAAATAATAGTCAGAGCAATGTAAATAATAAGCTTGGTTGATCCGGGCTGGGCAAGAAGAAAATACCCGCCAATCATAAGGATTATACCTAAAGTGATGGTTTTGCTGAAGCCGAAAAGCTTATCAGCAATGATTCCTCCCAACAGAGGGATGAAATAAATACCAAACAAAAAAGTTCCGTAAACACGTCCGGCTTCCTCGGCATTCATGCCAAATTTGGCCTGCAGAAATAAGATAAAAATGGCGAGCATGGTATAGTAGCCAAACCGCTCTCCCATATTTGCAAATAAAAATACATACAGTCCTTTTGGGTGTCCTTTAAACATAATAATCGGGCTTTAGTTAAGTTAAAAAATAAGCAACAAATATATAAATCTTTTTTAATCCCGACAGCAAGGATGTCAATTCTTAACTGAATTGATTTTTTTAAAAGTCTTGTTCTGGATTACACTCAATTTTACTCTCCAAAATATTTTTTTTAAAGGAAGAAGAAACTAAATTTGTACTGAGTTGAACCGAACCTGAATAATATACAGAATCTAATGAAGACAGCGGCTCTTATGAAAATATTTCCAACCGGCAGGGTAAAAGAGATTGATGCTTATACCATAGAGAATGAGCCCATTTCTTCCATTGATTTAATGGAAAGAGCTGCAGGTACTATTCATGAGTGGATATTGCAACATTATAGTAAAGAAAGACCTGTGAAAGTTTTTGCCGGAACCGGAAATAACGGTGGAGACGCATTGGCTGTGTCCAGGATGTTGGCAGAGAGCGGTTTTCTGGTACGGGTTTTCCTGGTCAGATTTTCTCAGAAGGTTTCTAATGATTGCAGAGTGAATCTTGATCGGCTGAAAGAACAGGATAAAGTATTTATGACGGAGATACGAAACGATGAGGAATTTCCTTCCGTTCATAAAAAGGATTTAATTCTTGACGGAATTTTTGGTTCAGGCCTTTCACGACAGGTTACGGGTCTTTATCTGAAGTTGATTCAACACATCAATAAACCTGGTGCGGAGGTAATTGCCATAGATATCCCTTCAGGTTTAATGGGAGAGGACAATACGGAAAACAATCCTGAGGGAATTATTAAGGCTGCATTTACCTTGAGTTTTCAATTCCCCAAGCTGGCTTTTTTATTTGCTGAAAATGAAGTGTTTACAGGAAGCTGGAAAATTCTGTCGATCGGGTTGCATCAAAGGTATATTCAGATGACGGAATCAAAATATTATTTTGTAACACGGGAATTTATAAAAGAGAATAAGAAAAAACGAAATAAGTTCAGTCACAAGGGGAATTTCGGACATGCTTTACTAATTTCCGGTTGTTATGGGAAAATGGGTGCTGCAGTTCTTGCTGCAAAGTCTTGCTTACGAACAGGGGTAGGGCTGCTTACAACCCATGTTCCGGGAAAGGGAACCGGTATTATCCAGACCTCCGTACCTGAATCCATGTTAAGTATTGATCAATCTGATATTCTGTTTTCAAAACCACCAGCTAATATTTCAGATTATAGTAGTATTGGTATTGGTCCTGCGATCGGCTGCAGGAGTAACTCGCAGAAAGGGATGCATGAACTTTTAGAAAAATATGATAAACCTATGGTGATTGATGCAGATGGGATTAATATTCTGAGTCAAAACCCCGACTGGCTGAAAAACCTTCCGAAATACAGTATCCTTACACCGCATCCCAAAGAATTTGAACGCCTGACAGGAAAGTGTACATCAGGTTACGAGCGCCATTTAAAGCAGATAGAGTTTGCGGTCACCCATAAAGTCGTACTTGTCCTGAAGGGAGCTTATACATCCGTTGCCTGCCCGGACGGAAAGTGCTTTTTTAATTCCACCGGAAATCCGGGGATGGCTACCGCCGGTAGCGGAGATGTGCTTACCGGAATTATTTTATCTTTGCTTGGTCAGGACTATGAACCTTGTCTGGCAGCAATATTGGGAGTTTATATCCATGGTGCCGCGGGTGACCTTTCAAAAAGGGAAGCAGGGGAGGAATCACTTATTGCATCTGATATCATTGATAAGCTTGGAATGGCTTTTCTGGAAACAGATGTATGATGGAATTGTAAGGTTTCATTTTATTTCATTAATTTTACAGGCTGAATAGAGCCTTTTCAAACAAATAATTGATTAGAAACTTAAGTAATTATATATAAAATGAATAAAATTAAATATTTCAGTTTCTTAATTTTAATTGTGTTTTTTTCCGGCTGCCAGACACAGGAGAAAACAGCCCAAACGGTAAGTTCTGTTGATAAGGGAATGGATTTGCCTTCTGATGCCATAATTTACACCTTGCCAAGGACAATCATTAAGGTTGAGGTGGTAGCGGAAAAAGTTACAATGAAAAAAGGTCCATTATCTGCCTATAGTAAGAAATATCTTGGACTGGAAAGGGGAATTAAGGAGGACCGTACGGAATGGATTCTTAAAATTGAAAATGTAACCAGTTCTGAAGAGGTAGATCCTGACCAGTATTATATGGTCCGGTCTAACGGACTGGTAAGCTCAAACTTTTTACAACTTTCGAAAAACGGACTTGTATTAATGCCGGTATCTCAGGAATCCTCTTTTATTCGTACCGGTCAACCAGGAATTGAGGAGGAAGAAATAGAATATTTTAAGGATCGCTCCGTAAAACCTAATCTTATTGAAAAGTCGGATACTGTTTACAGTCTTCTTGAAACGGACACAGGCTTTGTAAAAGTCCCGCATGTACAATTGAAAAACAGATATAAGACACTGGATGAGAAAGCAGCTGAAGCTGCAGCTTTTATTATTAAAATACGCAAGAGAAGGTTTAAGTTGCTTTCAGGTCAGTACGATGTGTTTCCTGAGGGAATTGCACTGGAATATGCTGTGAATGAACTTACACGGCTGGAAAATGAATATTTATCACTGTTTATTGGCAAAACTGTTACCCAACAGGTCTACCGTACATTTACTTACCTGCCAAAAAATGAAGATAATGAAGATCTGTCGGAAGTACTGTTCCGGTTTTCATCGACCAAAGGAATTTTACCTGAAAAGGATTTGACGGGAAGCCCCGTAACTATTAAAGTTAATAAACTGAATCCGGAGGATCCCTTTAAATCATTGGCAGTAAACAATGCATCGGAAGATGTTTCCGATCTGATCTATCGGATTCCGGTTCCCTGTCGGGTGGAATTATCTGATGAAATGCGATCACTGGGGACCACAGATTTACTTATTTACCAAATGGGACCATTGGTCCGCCTGCCGGATAATGTGGATTTAAGTCCGGAGAAATAACTCTGGAAAAACGCATTAAGATTTTGTCTTCCCGATCAAAGGTTTTTACTCCCCTTGCTTTGCTTTTCCTTCAAAGGATTTCAAATAATCCTGGTAAGAAACCGTTTTATAACTATCCGTTGCAAAGAAATCAAGTATGGGCTCAAGATCTTTGGGGGTCATATAACCTGGAACCGAAGTTAGTAACTGCAAATCTTCTGTAAGGTATGCAGCCGACGGATAAGACATTTTGCCCTGCAATAAGGCTGCAGCCAGTTGATGAGGATTTCTTCCTCCGCCTTCGTTAACAAAGGTTCTGCCGGAAAACTCAATTGGTTTTGTTGATTCTGCATTAAATTTTACAGCATAATATTTATTATTGAGAATTTCGGCAATTACAGGGTCAGTGAAAGTGCTTTTATCCATCTTTTTACACCATCCGCACCAGTCAGTGTAAACATCAATAAATATCTTTCTTGGATTTTCCTTACTTAAAGCAACTGCTTCTTCAAAACTATACCATTTTACTTTGTCCTGTGAATAACCGGATAGTATAAAACCAAACAAAATAAAGGCAAGAGCTACAATCTTTTTCATAATAATCAATTCTTTTATGTTATAAAACATGTTTTCAAAAAACATGCCAAAGTGCAAATATACATATATGTCAATAAATATTCGCAAGATATCCGTTTGTCCGCGAATGTGCTGTCATGTAACTGACAGATTCGTGGTTTTTTAAGAATCAGATTTTCACGGTACTTCTTATAAAAAATCAACAGATTGAATTTCCCGGATAATTAAAGAGCTAACTTAATAATTTTTCTTATTTTAGGCCCTCAATTGAAATCTTAAAAACTTTAAAATGGAACAACTAAAACAGACATTAAGAGATTCGAAAACAGCCAGGTGGCTTGCACTTGCTATTACTGCATTTACAATGTTTACCGGCTATCTTTTTACCGACATTTTATCACCCATCAAAGGGCTGGCAGAGACGACACTTGGATGGACAAGTTCTGATTTTGGCTTTGTACAGAGTGCTTATGGCTGGTTCAATGTATTTTTTCTGATGTTGATTATCTCAGGAATTTTGTTGGATAAATTGGGAATCAGATTTAGTGCGCTAAGCTCGGCCGGAATTATGATTATCGGAGCGACAATTCAGTACTGGGCTGTAAGGGCTGATTTTGATCCGGATAAGTTTATTTTTGGTACTCACATTCAGGTTATGTATGCTGCACTTGGTTATGCCATCTTTGGTGTGGGTGTAGAATATGCAGGTATTACTGTTTCAAAGGTTATTGTGAAATGGTTTAAAGGAAAGGAGATGGCCCTGGCAATGGGTCTGCAGGTGGCCTTTGCCAGATTGGGTTCTTTTTCTGCTTTGGCTATTTCCCCTTTCATTGCTGACTCATTTGAATTTTCTACTCCGTTTCTGGTTGGAGTTTTGTTGTTAATTATTGGATTGATCGCATTTGTGGTTTATAATCTGATGGATTCAAAGCTGGATAAGCAAATTAAGGCTCAGAATAATCCGGCTGAAGAAGAATTTAAAATTTCTGATATAGGCAGTATCATTACAAACCGCGGGTTCTGGTATCTTGCGTTTTTGTGTGTTTTGTTTTATTCGGCTGTTTTTCCGTTTTATAAATTCGGCCCTGACCTGATGGTCAATAAATTTGGGGTTTCAGAAAAGTTTTCCGGACTGGTTCCCAGCCTGGTTCCCTTTGGGACCATTATTTTAACTCCATTTTTTGGAGGCTTGTATGATAAAAAAGGGAAAGGGGCTACCATCATGATCATTGGGGCGGTACTTCTTATTTTTGTTCACATCATTCTTTGGCTTCCTTTTATGAACAGTATTGTTATTGCTGCCATTGATGTGATTGTTTTGGGTATTGCATTTTCCTTAGTTCCTTCGGCCATGTGGCCTTCGGTTCCGAAAATTATTCCTGAAAGGCAGCTTGGAACCGCATTTGCTCTGATTTTCTGGATACAGAACTGGGGATTAATGGGGGTTCCTTTTATTTTAGGGAAGGTGCTTGATGCAACGAATCCGGATGTTTTGGCAAAAGTTGCCGGATATCGTGAGCAATTTGAAGCTGCCGGCCTGTCTAAAGAAGCAATAGCAGAGAAACTCCAGGGCTTGAAAGCAGTTGGAGATATTCCACCTTACAATTATAATATTACCTGGCTGATTTTTATAACCCTTACTTTCCTTGCACTTATTTTTGCATTCCTTTTAAAGGCAGAGGATAAAAAGAAAGGCTATGGACTGGAATTGCCTAATATTCAGGATAAATAGGTACTATCATTATTTTTTAACCATTATTAATAAATGTTATGAGCAACGAAATATTAAATCTTGAACCAAAGGATCTCTGGAAAAATTTTTATAAACTGACACAGGTTCCGAGACCTTCAAAAAAAGAAGGGAAAATCATTGAATTTATGAGAAAATTCGGGGAGGACCTTAGGCTTGAAACCATTGTGGATGAGGTTGGGAATGTAATAATCCGTAAACCTGCAACCAATGGTATGGAAAACAGAAAGGGTGTTGTAATGCAGGGCCATCTGGATATGGTACCCCAAAAAAACAGCAATAAGGTGCATGATTTTGAAAAGGATCCGATTGAAGCTTATGTAGATGGAGACTGGGTTACTGCCAATGGAACAACGCTGGGAGCTGACAATGGAATGGGGGTGGCTGCTGCCATGGCTGTTCTTGAATCCAAAGATTTGAAGCACGGCCCGGTGGAAGTATTATTCACCATTGACGAGGAAACCGGAATGACCGGTGCATTTGGCTTAAAACCGGGTCTTTTAAAGGGTGATATTTTGCTTAATATGGACTCTGAAGATGAGGGTGAACTTTATGTGGGCTGTGCCGGTGGATCAAATGCCAATATTCAGTTTTCATATCAGGATGAACCCGTCCCTAAGAATCATGTGGCAATGAAACTTTCCCTGACAGGATTAAAAGGTGGTCACTCCGGTATTGATATTCCTTTGTACCGGGGGAATTCAAATAAACTGTTGAACCGTTCACTTTGGTATGGTATTAAAAACCATGGAATGCGTATTGCTTCAATCGAGGGAGGTTCTTTGAGAAATGCTATTCCCAGAGAATCTTTTGCGATAGTTACTGTACCGGCAGATGAAAAAGAAACCGTTTTGGAATGGGTAAAGAAATCAGAAACAATATACAGAAAGGAATATGCTGGTCTGGAGCCGGATCTGAAGTTTGTAGCAGAGCTTGTGGACCTTCCTGAAGCAGTGATGGATACAGAAGCTCAGAAAACTGTTGTCTATGGCGTGTATGCCGCTCCCAATAATGTTATAAGGATGAGTCATGATATGGAAGGACTGGTTGAAACGTCCACAAACCTGGCTGTTGTGAAGTCTCATGATGGAGTTGTTGATGTATTATGCCTGCTTCGCAGCTCAGTTGATACTGCAATGGATGATCTGAAGAATATGTTTGTTGCAGTTTTTGAACCTCTGGGTGCAAAAATTAATTTTGAAGGAGATTATCCGGGATGGAAACCAAACATGGATTCACCAATATTGAAAACAATGCAGGATATATATGATAAAAAATTTGGTAAAATACCCGAGATAAAGGCCATTCATGCTGGTTTGGAATGTGGTTTACTGGGAGGGGTATATCCGAATTGGGATATGATTTCATTCGGACCAACCATTCGGAATCCTCATTCACCTGATGAGAAAGTAAATATAGGGACTGTTCAGAAATTCTGGGATTACCTGGTGGAAACACTGGAAAATATACCTGAAAAATAGTTACTTCCTGCTTTGAATAGAGAAGGCTGGTCTTATGGATCAGCTTTTTTTATTCCTTCCTGTTTTGATTCAATGTACTGTATTCGCCAACAAAACTTGCAATAATGGTTGCGAGATACATTTGTCCCAAAACTGAAAATACTTTTATACCTGGCTGGCCGGGTGGTGTCACAGTTATAATATCACCAAACCCCAGTGTAGTGATGGTTACAAAACCAAAATAGACAAATGAAAGAAAGGTATAAGGTTCACTGTAACTAAAAACAAATGCATCGGGCCAGATAAGATTAATTACAAGAAGAAAGGTGCCCGCAATAATTCCATGGATGATAAAGCCATTGATCACACCTATGATTGAATTAAGACTGTTACTCTTTGTGGCAAAGAGTTTTGTCAATGACAGAACAAGTACGTAGGTGAAAAAGGATAAGGTAGAAACTATTTTAAGAATTCCTAAATAGACCTGATTCGTGTCATCCATCCAGTTTGATACGATGATTGCCAATGCAAGAAGAATTCCAAAATAGAGATGATGTTTTTTGCTGTAGAATGAATATGTCGCTGTTATGGCAACCAGACTAATTCCAATGTCTTCACGAATTTCATGGGCTTTCAGATTATAACTGAAAGCTGTGGCTATAAAAAGGAATGTTAATGCGAGAAGTATAAAAATATTTCTATGCTGGTTGTAATTTACTTAATGACGCCGGGTTTTAATGTTGTCCATATTTCTTATAGGTTTTGAACCTTATTTTATGATTATCCATTTCAGATAAAACGTATATTATTATTATCAGAAAGGCGGAAATATTAATAATTTGATAAAAATCATATATTATTACTTAATCATTTTGTATTTTTGTTTAGATGATTCTGAATATCATACATATTAAAAGTTATAAGAAGTGCTTCCATGCCCGGCTTTTTGAGTGCTGGATCTGGTGATATTAGCTGCTTTAATTACCCGTATATTTTTTTTCTCTTTAATTTTTCTCTTGTTATTTATTTCTAACTATGAAAGGCCTGGTATTTGATATCAAAAGGTTTGCCATACATGATGGTTCTGGCATCAGGGTGACTGTTTTTTTAAAAGGCTGTCCTTTGAGTTGCTGGTGGTGTCACAATCCGGAAAGCCGGAGTCCGGAAATAGAGACCATGGTCCGTGACCAGAAAGTGAACGGAAAAGTATTTCATACCAGGGAGCAAATAGGGAAATGGATGACGCCGGCAGAGGTAATGGATGAAATTGAAAGAGAGAGAGTATTTATGGAAGAATCAGGAGGTGGTGTTACTTTTTCAGGAGGTGAGCCTCTGATGCAACATAAATTCATGGAAGAAATCCTGGAAATGTGTAAAGTCAATTTTTTCCATACAGCACTGGATACAACAGGATTTACTTCACGTGAAGTGTTGAAATCAATAATGGATAAGGTGGATGTATTTTTATACGATATTAAGCACCTGGATGATAAAGAACATAAAAATTATACAGGAGTATCCAACAAAAAAATATTGGATAATCTGAAGTTTCTACATGATAATAATAAGCATATCATTGTTCGTTTTCCTATCATTCCTGGAATAAATGATGATGAAGAACATATTGAGCGGCTTAACGATTATATTAAAAAAGAACTTCCGGGAATAAAGGAAGTGGACATTTTGCCCTATCACAATATTGCCGAACATAAATATGAAAAGCTGAAAATGCCCTACCTGATGTCAGGAAACCGGAAACCGGATGCCCTGAATATTAAAAGTATCCAACAAAAATTTGAGAACTCCGGTTTTCTTGTAAAAACAGGAGGGTGAAAGAAAATTAAAAAAAATAATTATGATGACCGAACGTATTGCAAAATTGAGAGAAAAAAGCCTGAATGCCATCAACAGGCTCTCAGCCGAAAGAGCCCTGTTGGTCACTGAGTTTTATAAGAGAGATGTGGTTCACAAAGTTTCGGTACCGGTTCAAAGAGCTTTGTCGCTGGATTACATATTAAAAAATAAGTTCATTTGTATTAACGATATGGAACTTATTGTCGGAGAACGTGGCCCTGCCCCAAAAGCTACTCCTACTTATCCTGAGATATCGCTGCATACCATTCAGGATCTGGAGATTCTGGACGCAAGGGAAAAGGTGTTTTTTAAAGTAGATGAAGAAACAAAAAATGCTTACCGGGATGTGATTATACCCTTCTGGAAAGGAAGGTCAAATCGTGATAAGATTATGGAAAGCATGACAAAGGAGTGGCACGCCGCCTATAAAGCAGGTGTGTTTACTGAGTTTCAGGAACAACGGGCTCCCGGACATACTGTTTTAGGTAGTAAAATATATAGAACAGGAATGCTAGATTTTATTGCTGAGATTGATAAAACCATCAATCAGCTTGATTTCTTTAATGATCCTGCAGCGTATGATAAAAAGGAAGAATTAAAGGCAATGCGTATTGCAGCCGGGGCATTGATTAGTTATGCTAAAAGGCACCGGGAAAAACTCCTTGAGCTGGCAGCAAATGAAAAGAATAAACAAAGAAAAGATGAACTGGAAAACATGGCAAAAGTTTGTGCCCGGGTTCCGGCTCATGCACCTGAAACTTTTCATGAGGCCCTGCAGTATTACTGGTTTATACATTTGGGGGTAATTACCGAGCTTAATCCATGGGATTCCTTTAATCCCGGCAGGCTGGATCAGCACCTGATGCCTTTTTACGAAAAAGGTTTAAATGATGGTTCATTAACAAAAGATAAGGCCATTGAATTGCTGCAAAGTTTTTGGGTAAAGTTTAATAACCATCCAGCTCCTCCTAAAATGGGGGTGACTGCCCTCGAAAGCAACACTTACACGGATTTTTCACTGATTAATGTGGGTGGTGTAAAAAAAGATGGTTCTGATGCAGTGAATGAAATGACTTATATCCTTCTCGATGTAATTGAAGAAATGCGCATTCTTCAACCATCTTCAATGGTTCAGATTAGCAAGAAGAATCCTGAGAGGCTGGTTCAGCGGGCTGTAAAGATTGCCAAAACCGGGTTTGGACAGCCTTCTCTTTTTAATACGGATGCAATTGTTCAGGAACTTGTTCGTCAGGGGAAATCGGTGGAAGATGCCCGAAACGGTGGGGCCAGCGGATGTGTGGAAAGCGGGGCCTTCGGAACAGAAGCCTATTTTCTTACCGGCTATTTTAATCTTACAAAGGTGCTGGAGCTGACTCTACATAATGGTTGGGACCCACGTACGGAAGAACAAGTGGGTATTAAAACGGGCGATCCGGAGGATTTTAAAAGTTTTGATGATCTGATGAAGGCATTTCATAAGCAATTGCAATATCTGATTGATATAAAAATCAGGGGAAACAATGTAATTGAAATGATTTTCGCTAGGAACCTTTCTGCTCCGTTTCTATCCATTCTTATTGATGATTGTATAAAAAATGGTACCGATTATAATGCAGGTGGTGCAAGGTATAATACAAGTTATATACAGGGAGTGGGACTGGGAAGTATTACCGATAATTTAACAGCTTTGAAATATCATGTGTTTGATCATGCTGACTTTACCATGGAAACTTTTCTGGAAGCTATCGGGTCGGACTTTGCCGGTTTTAAGGGTCTGCAACACAAACTGATCTATCTGACTCCGAAGTTTGGAAATGACGATGATTATGCAGATGACCAGGCAGTTCAGGTTTTTCAAATGTTTTATGATGCAGTAGATGGCAGACCCACTGCAAGAGGCGGGTATTTCAGGATCAACATGTTGCCCACTACTTCTCATGTCTATTTTGGCAGTGTAATAGGCGCTATGCCGGATGGGAGAAATGCAGAACAACCCTTATCTGAAGGGATTTCGCCTGTACAGGGTGCAGATAAAAAAGGACCCACTTCGGTTATCCGTTCGGTTTCAAAAATAGATCATATTAAAACCGGGGGTACTCTATTGAATCAGAAATTTTCACCTGATTTTTTCAGAGATGAAAACAGCATTGCAAGAGTAGCAAACCTGGTCCGGTCCTATTTCAGATTGGATGGTCATCATATTCAGTTTAATGTTGTTAGTGCCAGTACTTTAAAAGATGCAAAGAAACATCCCGAGAAGTATCAGGATTTAATTGTAAGGGTTGCCGGTTATAGTGATTATTTTAATGATTTGGGAGAGGACCTTCAGGATGAAATTATACGTAGAACGGAACATGAGGAAATCTAACCTGCATTATTCAACGTTTATATTGTGATCTTATCATAAGTTGCTATGATATAGTGTGGTGTGCTGTTTTTTATTGAAAATATTTACACTCAACTTTGGATACACTTGCTTTTATCTTTGCACATCTGCTTCGTTGCAAACTCCTTGGAATATAAAAATATACCAGCGGAGTTCGGTGCCTTGTATCTGCGCACAAAGCTAAAAGCATGAATAATGCAGGCTAACCGGAAAAACTGAGAATTGCCGGCAAAAAACAATTGCCGGATACTTAAGATTTGGAGATTCCGTTTTCAGGTATGCGGATACCAATGATCAGGATATCATCTACCTGTTCATTGCTTCCCATCCAGGTATTTAGTTCTTTGCCAAGTGTTTTCTTTTGTTCTGACATCTTCTTCCGGTGAATTTTCAGCAATAATTTTCTAAAGGGTACAATTTTGTATTTTTTATTTGACGGCCCCCCGAATTGATCAATGTATCCGTCAGTAAACAAATATAAAACATCACCGGATTTTAATTTTATCTTATGGTTTTTAAAAGGGACTTCTTTAATATAATGGATACCTATGGGCATTTTGTCTCCCTTAATGATCTGCAAATTGTTATCCCTGATAATATATAAGGGATTATATGCGCCGGCATACTGAAGTGTGCGGTCTTTTTTATCAATGATGCAAAGGCTCAGGTCGATCCCATCTTTGGTGTCGGTGTCTTTACCTGTTTGGTGTAAAGCCGACTTTAATTTTTTCCGGAGTTTGTTCAGAAAAGAACCCGCTGTAGTGATTGGATAATTGTTTGCAATTTCTCCGATCAGGGTATAGCCAAGAATACTCATAAACGCACCAGGCACTCCATGTCCTGTACAATCGGCAACAGCAATGATGATCTTGTTGTTTTTCTCGGATATCCAGTAAAAATCGCCACTCACGATATCCCTCGGTCTGAAAAGAATAAAATATTCCGGCAATAATTTTCTGAGAATCTCTTTTGGTGGAAAAATTGCCGTTTGGATCCTTTTTCCATAAGAAATACTGGAAGTGATTTCCTCTTTTTGATTTCCTAATTCTTCTTTTTGTTTCTGAATCTCTTCTTTTTGCCTTGCAATTTCTTCGGTTCTGATTCTTACTTTTGATTCAAGAATACTTTTGTCTCTCCAGAGTTTGCGTTCTCTTAATATCATAATTCCATACATGAAAAGGAGCATTCCTATTCCAATAATAACATAAAACCATGGACTCTTGGTAAAAGGAGGGATAATGGTAAACTTTGATGTAAAATCATTGCTGGTTTTATTGAAAACATTCCGGGCCCTGACGTGAAGTATATATTCATTTGGTGGCAAATAGGGGATATAGATTTCCCTGTCACCTGACCATTCAGTAGTATCCTGATCCAGGCCTTCAATATAATACTGGAATTCAATATATTCGGGTTTTACATAGAATGGAGCCTGGATTTTGAATCTTAAAGGGAAATCGGAACCTGTTAGTTTCATGTGTCCGGGTTCGAATCTTTCTCCTTTGGAATTACTGATTTCTTTAACAAAAACACGAATATCTTCCTTTTCCGGAATAGTATCAGCATAAAGGATTTTGCTCAATTGGTTATTTCCGTATATTACCCATAAATTCCGGTTGGCATCCGGGTACAAATGAATCACATTATCAAATAATTTCAGAAAACCAATTTGTTTTGATTCCTGTTCATTCTTTTTAATCAGCGGTGTCCAGTTGTTCTTTTTATTTTCCCATATGGTTCCGTCTTTTGAGAATATATAACGCGAGAATCCTTCTCCGGATAATAATGGAGCTGAAAGTTTTTCTATTTCCGTTTGATCCGGATTGAAAGTATAAATTCCGGATGGCAGGAAAAATGCCGGCTGTCCCTCAATATTCCGGACAATGACTTCTTCTGAGAGGTTGGTCGGAACTTTATATCTGGTTTTTTCAAGCAAATAATCATTGTTGTCTGTTCTTTTTACTTCCAGAACTCTGGAGTCGGAACCAAGCCAAATTATATCAGCAATTTCTGTAATAGAATATACCGGCCATTGAGTCCTGATATGCAGTAATTCTTTGGGTTTGGAGTTTTCTATGAAATCAATAATACGAACACCGCTCTGGGTACCAATGTAAACCCTGTTTGGAATTTCATCAGATGGTTCAATGGAGTTTATGTATGCATAATCAATAATGAGGTTACTATTGGAACCATTAATTTCATACAATCCGGTGTTGGAGGCAACCAGTAAATGATGGTCAAAAGAAACCAGGTGTTTGCATTTTGCATCCAGCCCATCCACCTTTGAAAACCTGTAGGAAATAGATTTTAATGTCCGGTAGGTTTTTTGATTATACTTGTTTTCCAGGGGTTTTGGCTTGAAGACTTGTTCTGTTTCAATAATTTCCGAATGGATTTTTGGATCTAACAGATCAACTTCTTCATAAGTATTATTGGATTCATTCTTATGTTTTTTTCCGAAAAGCCTTGAGAAAAAATTAGTTTTCTTTTTATTATGAGTATCTGGTTTTGATTTTGGTTTAACCGGAGTAATCATTTCAACCCGTTCAGTTGGTAAATTATTTTTTTGGGTGGACGAGGCAGGGCTGGTTTCACTTTTCCTTTCAATAGTTATTTTGGTTTTAGAGAAATTTCTTACTTTTCTCAGATAAAATACTCCTTCAGAGGTGGATACATATAATGTCCCGTTAAATCCGATTACTTCTGCTAAATTTCCTTCCAAACCGGGAAAAGCATTGAAATTCCGGATAGGAAATGTGAGGTCAATCCGGCTTGCACCCCGTTCATGGGTTAGCCACAACCCGTCACCCCGGTCCCGGGTAATGGCGTAAATTTCATCATCCGGCAATCCGGATTGATAGTTTATCATGAATTTTGTTTTTCCCGAGTTTTTATCGATGATAAGGCATCCTCCGGTACGGGTTGAAAGTGCAATCTCATTTCCTGACAACTGTATGGCATCTGATATACGGGCTTTGAATAAGTAATCTTCATCGGAGATACGGTAATCTTTTAAGGTTTTACCATCAAACAGGTAAAGAAAACTATTATCGGTAGCAAAAAGTATTTTTCTGTTATCAAAGGGAATAAAAAACTGAATGATATCATTAGAAAAATCAGGATCAGTTTGCAAAGCTACCAGAGTTCCGTTTTGATATTTATAAAGTCCTTTATTTCTGATGTTTGTGTAAAGAGTTGTATCATGAATAAAGTAACCTGAAAATGATTCTTCAGGACTTAATCTAATGTTTTCCCTTTCTTCAGGATGGGAGGTGTTTATGACGATAATGGATTCCTCACTGTAGAAATATGCTTTGCCACTGGAAAAACTAATCCGGGTTATATACAGATTCTTTTCATTTTCGCCGGATAAGGGTTGGTATTCATAGTCACCAAATTTATCCTTTCCCAGGCAGCCAAATCCATCTTCTGTACCCACATATATTTTTCCGGTTGCGGGATCCTTTGCAATGGAGTAGGGGATAATTGCCGGTTTTAAGTAATGCCATCCTTCATCAGAACCGTCAAAGCTTAATATACCCCGACTGTTGGCAAAAAGCAACATTCCGTTTTCATCCTGGGTTATGCTCCAGTTTTGAGGGCTGAAGCCCCCAGGAAGCTGGAAGTTTGTAAGGTAAGGGAGTCCTTCCTGTGTAAAAACCTGTCCGGTGCAGAATAGAAATGAGATGAAAAACAGTAATATTTTTCTTTTAATAAGAATATTGATGCGACATCTCTTCATGAAAGGACATTATAAATGTTATTGGCTTAAACATTTAGTAATAATACATACGGAATTTTCAGTGTTTTGTTAGGTGTATGCAAGCAGATGCTTGTTCAAATTCCGAATAATTCAGATAATTGGCTGATTGCCATGGCTTTAGATATGATCATGGCAGGGTTTGGTTTTTACAGTTCTTAACCCGCTGATTCAGTTACTTAACAAAATAAAGCTTTCCAAAAGTAATAAGTACTCTAATGATCTTCGAATAATTTCTTTAGTACCTCAATATTTCGCGGATTTGTTATGGTTTTTGCTTCAGGAGTGTACAAATATTCCAGAAGATCTTTGTAGCTTTCCTCAATTTTACCTCTTACCATTTTCATTGTAGAATTTAACATCTGATTTTCAGCAGTATAAGGTTCTGGAATGAAGCCTATCGCTGCCGGGAGCCATCTTTGGGGAAACATATCAGCAAATTCATTTCCGGTTTTGTATTTGTCAATTTCAGATTTTATCAATAGAGCGATTGCCATCCGACCTTCGTCTGTTTCAGGGTCGATATCATGATCTTTTATCCATCTTTTTACTGCTTCCGGATTTGGGTAAATAAAAGCCACAGTATAAGGTTTCTGGTTATTAAAAAGAGTGCAGAATTCTATAAATTTTGACTGGTCGGTTATGGCCTCCTCAATTCCTTCCGGGCTGTACTTTTCACCATCATCAGATATCAACAGGCTCTTGAATCTGCCGAGAACATACAAGAAACCATCCTCGCTCATATAACCCATATCTCCTGTGTAAAGCCATCCGTTTTTAAGGGTTTCTCTTGTGGCTTCTTCGTTACGCCAATATCCCAGCATTACATTGTCTCCTTTGATTACGATTTCTCCTTTTTCCATGGGACCCAGTTCGTTGCCATCATCGTCCATAATTTTTAATTCAATACCCCTGGCAATATAGCCTGATGACCCGAGTTTATGACGTGCTACCGAGTTGGCAGAAATGGTAGGGGCGGCTTCGGTAAGTCCGTACCCCTGAAACATGGGAAGCCCAATGGCATAAAAAAAACGTTGAAGTTCAATGTCCAGGAGAGCACCTCCGCCAATGAAAAAATCAAGTTCACCCCCAAACCCTTCTCTGATCTTACTGAAAAGAATTTTATCATACAATTTAAGAAGGGGTAACTTGAGTTTATGCAAGCCTCCGGCTTTTTTAAACCCGTCGCGATTATATGAATAAGAAAGTTCCAGTGCATGGTTGAACATTTTTTCAACAAATGGGCCTTTTTCCCGGATTCCTTTTTCAATATTTTTCCTGAAGTTTTTTGCAAAAGCCGGAACACTCATTAACAGGTTCGGTTTTATTTCTTTGATATTCTTTGGAATATTTTTCAGGGTTTCCAAAGGAGTGGAACCTAATTCAACAGATGCAATACTGGCTCCTTTGCCCATGAAAGCATACAATGCATTGGTATGCGCAAACGCATGATCCCAAGGTAAAATAATTAAGGTACGGTAAGTGGGAGGGATTTCTACAAGGCTGTATGCCTGTTGAACATTGGCAACGTAGTTCAGGTGTGATAGCATAATTCCTTTTGGCTGAGCTGTAGTACCTGAGGTATAGCATATATTCACCATATCATTTTCCCCTGCAGCATCAACTCTTTCTTTGAACCTGTCAGGCTGATTGGCTAGCAAATCTTTACCCTTATTTAAAATATCATCATAATATATTGAGTTTGCTTCAGGTTCAGACTCTTCATCAAGATAAATTATTGTTTCCAGGGAAGGTATTTCTTCAATTAGACCTTTCACTTTAGGTGCCTGTTGTTTTGAAACAATAACCATCCTTGCTCCCGAATGCTCAATCCTGAATTGTATTTCTTCACGTGTAAGCCGGACAGACATTGGGATGTTTGCAGCACCCGCATATAAAATTCCCAACTCTGAGATAAGCCAGGCATTCCGCCCTTCGGCAACCAGGCCTATCCGGTCACCCTTACTGATACCAATGCTTATAAGTCCTGCTCCAAACTGGTGGACTTTTTCTCTGATCTCTTTATAAGTTGATCCTTCATATTTCCGGTTTTTCTTTTCCCACATAAAAATGTTGTCTCCAAACCGGTTGGTATTGTCCTCAAAAAATTGAATCAATGTCCTCATAACTACCTTTGTTTTTCAGGGTTTGTTGAAAAATACTTATTTCATACAATTAATTGGATAAAAGCACCTAATCATTTTAAATACAAGGTTTATTATAAGTTTTTACTAAAAACCTAGTATTTTTTCCTATTGTTAGCCCGAAACACTCCATCTACTTTATTGCTACGGCTCGCAGTATTATCTATAAAGCTTCACCTTGCAGGTTTGTAGTTCCGGACTTTTTCCGCAAACCCTATTTATTAAGCGCTTGCAAGATAAATAAAAAATAAAAACTGGCATTAAAGATGAAAAAAAACTTTAAAGTACTGTTATAATTCCGCCATACCCCGGAAGAATGCAGAAAACAGACAATTTTACAAATAATGAATGGTTTTGAAGGAATTTTGTTAAATTTGTAAAGTTCTCAATATTAGTCAATCGGAAGTTAACTTTGCTTAGAATGCTAATATGTGGCAGATTTTAGAATTTCGAAAAATTAACGATAAATAAATAAAAAATGAGAAATCTGATTATTATTTCCCTTACTGTTTTCTTTGTTATTTCGTGTCAAAACAAGAAAAAGCCACCTGTAATTGATTATTCCAGACCTGTAAAAGATAGTGCGGCCATTGCTGATTCTATAAGACAGGCAGAAGCAGCAGAACAGGCTTATGCACTTGAACAGGCCCGTCTTGATTCTATTGCTCAGGCTGAGGAAGCTGTAAGGCTGGAGCAGGAAAGAAACAAATATCATATAATTGTAGGAAGTTTTATAACACCTGAGTATGCCTATGAATGCTCTTCATATTACAGCTCATTAGGTTACAATACAAATATTTTTCCTGCGGAAAATGGTTTTGATCTGGTTTCAGCCATGGATCTGGATGATTATTCTGAAGCACAAAAGATGCTCGACAGATTTCAGGATACGGTTAATTACGAATCATGGATTTATATCTATCCTGAGTGAGAGGGCACTAAATATTGGTTCCTCCGGCCGGGTAATCCGATGTTGTAACCGGAATTAATTTGACAGCATTCCTTTTTCGCGAAGGATGGAATAAATGGAATTTACAATTTCAGCTTTCGATAAACCGGCACAATTGTAAATGATATCAAAAAGCTTATTCATATCCTCCGCTTTGTAAAAATGCTCCAGGAATTTTCTTCTTTTCTGATCATAGCTCTTAATAAACTCAGTAGCTTTATTTCTGTCTAAGTGATAAAATTCCATAATTTTTTCTGTTCTCCATTCAAGAGGAGCCAGCAGACGAATATGTAAAGAGTTTTTGATATCATGGCAGATGGCTGCGCCTCCTCTGCCAACGATGACAATATTTCCGGAAAATCCAATGGATTTTATAACCTTTCTGACAGCATTGTAAACTTTCTTATCGCTAATGTAAAAATTTGCCAGAGTATTCAGGATGCCATCAACCATTCCATGCTCAGCATAATTAAAAAAATATTTTATTTCACTTGGAGGAATTCCCAGTTCCCTGGCAGATTCAGATAAGATTTCTTTACTTACCCATTTCCACTGACTTTTTTGAGCGCTGTTTATTTTTTGAACCAGCATTTTTGTGATCAGTTTGGAGGGGCAACCAAACTCCCGTGAGATTGTGACTACCGGCCCGCCTGTTATTCTTTGCTTTTCTTTTTCTTTAAGCCTTTTACGGGCATATCCTGTTATTGTGATTCCCATAGCTCTAATATTATCTCTGAAAAATCAGAGGATTATTTTCGCTATAAGATACAAAATATTTACGGAAAAGTCAAGAAAAATTGATGAATAAATAATAGAAAAGTGACCTTGTACTACATTAATCTCTAAAAATGGTTTCCTTTCTTTTCGGACCCACCGAAACAATACTTACCGGAACTTCTGTTTCTTCTTCAATAAACCGTATATAGTTCTTAAGTTCATCAGGAAGATCCTCATAGTTATCCAGATGTGTAATATCCTCTTTCCAGCCAGGGAAAGTCTTGTAAACGGGTTTAAGTTCGGGTGAAATTTCGAATGGGAAATAGTCATGGGTCTCAGTTCCTGTTTTGTATGCAGTGCATATCTTTATCTGATCAAAACCTGTCAGAATATCTGCTTTGGTCATGATCAGGTTTGTTACCCCATTTAGCATAACTGAATATTTCAGTGCAACGAGATCCATCCATCCGCACCTTCTTGGCCTGCCGGTGGTGGCGCCAAATTCATGTCCTTTTTCCCTTATTTTATCACCTGTTTCATCATGAAGTTCAGTAGGAAAGGGTCCGCTGCCCACACGGGTACAATATGCTTTAAAAATTCCATGTACTTTCCCGATTTTTACCGGGGGAATTCCCAGACCAATACAGGCTCCTGCACAAATGGTATTTGAGGATGTTACATAAGGATAAGAACCAAAATCAATATCCAGTAAGGTACCCTGGGCTCCCTCTGCAAGTACTTTTTTGTTTTCTTTAATAGAATTATTAATATAATACTCGCTGTTGATCTGTTCGAATTTCTTAAGGTATTCAATACTTTTAAACCAATTCTCTTCAGCTTTAATGAAGGAATCGTCTATTGTATAATTGAAAAGTGAAATGAGGGAGAAATGCTTGTTTTTTAGAAATTCGTATTTTTCAATAAAATCGGGTAAAAGAATATCCCCCATTCTTATTCCGTTACGTCCTGTTTTATCCATGTAAGTAGGTCCGATACCTTTCAGGGTTGATCCGATTTTTGTGTTCCCTTTGGCTGTTTCGGATGCAGCATCCAGCATCCGGTGGGTTGGGAGAATGATATGAGCTTTTTTTGAAATCAGCAGGTTTTTGGTTGAAGATAACCCTCCTTTTTCGAGGTCTGTAATTTCTTTTTCAAAAATAACAGGATCAATGACTACCCCACTGCCAATAACATTCGTTTTTCCAGGATGAAAAATGCCGGAAGGTATGGTATGTAATACATGTTTTTCATTACCAAACTCAAGAGAATGTCCTGCATTAGGCCCTCCCTGAAATCGTGCTATAACATCATAATATGGAGTGAGGAAATCCACGATTTTACCTTTTCCTTCATCTCCCCATTGAAGGCCTAATAATACATCCGTCTTCATAAATAACCAAAATAGTTTATGCTGAAAAAAAACGTCGCAAGTTACAAATCTTTTCAGATAAAAAGGAGTATAAATACGGGATAATTTTTAAAAAAATTTCCTGAAAATACCGGATAGAAAATATTTTTATTTAAGACTTATTTTCATTCTCGCTGATACCGTATATATATAAAGAATGATACAAAGGTTTGAAATTATTCAGTTCACATGCGGTTTTAATGATTTCATGAATTCTCGGATCGCAGAATTCAATTACTTTGCCTGATTCAGTATCAATAAGATGGTCATGCTGGCTACATTGGTATGCTTTTTCAAACTGGGCTATATTATTTCCAAACTGATGTTTAATTACAAGGTTGCAATCCAGTAAAAGTTCAATGGTATTATACAGTGTCGCCCTGCTCACCCGATAATTTTTATTTTTCATAAAGATGTACAAAGACTCAATATCGAAATGACCATCACGGGAGTAAATTTCATCAAGAATTGCAAATCGCTCTGGTGTTTTTCTGTGTCCCTTTTTTTCAAGGTAATCAGTAAAAATCTGTTTTACTGTTTGCTTTGTATTTTCACTTGTCATAAAAATAGTGTTTTAGAAAAAATTTGAGGCCTTAAATTTAATCAATTTATTTAAAAATAAGACACTATTTAGAATTATTTTAAATCAGGAGCCGTGGATCTCTTCTCTTTTGACTTTATCGATCCCTTTGATTTTGCTAAGATTTAGAATTAGGGTATTCAGGTCGGAGGTGTTGTGGACATACAGAGATATTTTTCCCTCAAAAATGCCATCATGTACATCAAAGTTAAAAGTGCGGATATTTACGCTTAATTGTTTGGAAATAACACTCGTAATCTCATTTATCATACCAATTTTATCGATACCCGTCAGGCTGATCTTTGCCAGATATGACAGAATCTTGTGTATTGTCCATTTTGCAGAAACTATTCGGTCCCCTTTATTTGACATGAGTTTTACGGCTTCAGGGCATTTGGCCTTATGAATAATGAGTTTTCCGTTTTCATCCCAAAATCCAATTGCATCGTCACCTGGTATAGGGCTGCAACACTCTGCTATTTTATATGGAATATCTTGCTTGTCTGGCTCTTCACGAATAACAAACGGTTTTTTCAGATCAAATTTATCTTTGGAGGGGGGCTCTTCAGTTTCCGTTTTTCGCTTCCCAAACTGGGGAATCCAATACTGAATCCATTTACTTTTTGAATTTTTCTTTAATATTTTACTCAGGTTTTCAAGTGAGATGATGCCGCTGGCGATTTTACTGTATAGCTCATCCTTGTTGAATACCTCGTATGCCGGAAGTAATTTTTTGAAAACTCTTGAAGAAGGGATTACATTTTGAATTTTCAGCTCCTTTTCAAGCATGGACTTTCCCAATTCAATTCGGTTGCTTATTTCTGCTTTCAGGGCTTTTGTAATGCTGGCTTTAGCTTTGGCTGTGTTCACGTAACTGAGCCATTCTTTATGTGGTTTTTGCTGTTTTGAGGTAATGATTTCAACCTGGTCACCACTCTTAAGCTTATAGCTTAGCGGAACAAGTTTGCGGTTTACTTTGGCCCCAATTGCACTATCGCCTACCTCAGAGTGAATTTCATAGGCAAAATCCAGTGCACTTGAATTCTTGGGCATGGATTTGATATGTCCTTTTGGTGTAAAAACATTGATTTCTGAGGAAAACAGATTCAGTTTGAATTCATCCATGAACTGTATGGCATCAGGTGATGAATCCTCCAGGATTTCCCGGATTTTTTTAATCCATAAATCAAGTTCTGATTCCGATGAATGATTCCCTTTGTACTTCCAGTGAGCTGCATATCCCCGTTCTGCTATTTCATTCATCCGGGTGGAGCGTACCTGTACTTCAACCCACTTTCCGTTCAGGTTCATTACTGTGGCATGAAGTGCTTCATATCCATTGGCTTTTGGCTTACTAATCCAGTCTCTAAGCCGGTCAGGTTTTGGAACATAAATGTCTGTGATCATAGAATAGATGTTCCAGCACTGGGCTTTTTCAGAAGAATTTTTTGATGGTTCAAAAATGATTCTAATTGCCAGAAGATCATATACTTCCTCAAATGATACGTTTTTGGTTTGCATCTTATTCCAGATGGAATATATGGATTTTGGCCTCCCATTTATTTCATACTTTATGCCTGCTTCATCAAGTTTATTGATAATTGGAAGAGAAAATCTGCTGATTTCAGTAACCCTTTTTTTATCATTTAACTGAATCTTTCTTTCAATTTCACTGTAAACCTTAGGGTATCTGTATTTTAGACTTAAATCTTCCAGTTCGGTTTTTATTGCATATAAACCCAGCCTGTGTGCCATGGGAGCAAAAAGCCAGGTGGTTTCCCCGGAGATTTTCATTCGTTTATTGGGAGGCATGGAGGCTAATGTCCTCATGTTATGCAAGCGGTCTGCCAGTTTGATCAGAATGACCCGTACATCATCGGCAATGGTTAACAGGATCTTTCTGAAATTTACAGCCTGAATGGATGCATCGCTTTCAAAAACGTTGGTTATTTTAGTAAGCCCGTCAATTATTATTGCAATCTTCTCTCCAAAATTATTCTTGATATCCTCCAGTGTATATTCGGTATCTTCAACTACATCATGAAGCAATGCCGAACAAATAGATATTGTGCCCAGTCCCATTTCCTCGGAAACGATCCGGGCAACCGCAATCGGATGGAAAATATAAGGTTCGCCTGATCTTCTTTTGATGTTCTTATGGGCTTCATTCGCAAAATCGAAAGCTTTTTTCACAAGTTCCTTGTCTGCCTTTTTTGTCACTCTTGGACAATTCTGAAGTAATTCATTGAATTGCTCCTGAATAAGTTGATTATCATGTTGTACAAGTATCGACATTTAAAACCCCTTGAATTCTAGTTTCTTTTTTCTTTCAATTACAAAGTTAGTTATTTTTCATTGATAATTTTCACCTGAAACAGGGATGTGTATTTAGTGTCTCTTAGAAAACGCCAAATACTGCGTTATTCTCGTTTTGAAAACGGTCATTTACAAAAATAAACTCCCTGGTTTTCAAAGCTTCGAAAGCCTTGTCTTTGGCGTCTTCTAAGAAGCCACTTGAAAAATTAAGAGTTTTCTTAGAAGCACTATTTATTTGCAGTACGAAGAGGTATTTAATACCCGGTTCAGAATGAATATTTAAGAAGTATAAATACCAATCCCGCATTTCGGCACCAAGTATCTGTGTAAAACCAAAAGTATGAATAGTACGGGTTGCCATGAAGACAAAAGCTAAAAAGGCAGATTTAATTTTCCGGGAAGAGTACCATAACCTGACCTGATTTTTCCAGTATTTTCTCTTGCTGGTCTTCAGCTTTTACATAATAAACATAAACTCCTTCCGGAACCGGTTTTCCTTTAGAATCCCCTTTCCACGGAATTTCCGGATCATCCGTTTCAAACAATGTATTCCCCCAGCGGTTTCTGATAATAAATATATATGATTTTGGCGCAAAAGTTAAAACCGGTTTAAATGTATCATTCAGATCATCGCCGTTTGGGGTAAAGGCATTGGGCATTAAAATAAAAGATTCAGCATTTACACATACCTGGTTTGATTTGCTGAAACCCGGATTTTGCAGATCAGTTCCTCCTTCCTTTGCAGTAAGGTAATAGCAGAATTCACTGGCACCCTGTTCCAGGATCAGATTTCCTACCTGGTCGGTAAAAGAAGTGTCGGAAGGTCCGGGTCCGGCACTTAATAATTCAAATTTATCTCCGTCCACCGAACGGTAAATTTCATAATTTCCAACTCCGCCGGGCCATTCAAAATACGGGTTCCAGGAAAGGAAATTCCGGTTACCCGTATTGTTTGCATCTAATTGAAGGGTAGTGGTAATATTGGAACGTTTGACTTCAAGCCCGCAATTGTTCATTGCCAGTAACTGATAATAATAGGGTTTTGCTTCAGGAAGTTCATCTTCAAATATAAGTATTCCTCCTCCCGGTTGATCCTTAATTTCAATGGTATCAGTTATATTATTGATATTCTCTCCCCTGATAAGATAGTAAGTACTAAGCTCAGTTGCCGGATCGACTTCAAAATGTAGCTCAGCCCGGTTATCTGCAATAATTTCACTTACTTTTGCATAAATATTGGCAGGTGGTTGTGGCATATTACTGGAATCACAAACCATATTGGAAGTGGATTTCCTGCCATCTTTATGGCTGGCTTCAATAAAATAGCAGTATTTATTATAAGGATTAAGGACATTATCTGAATAAGAAAGCTGACCGTTTTCCACAGATAATGAAGTAAATTCCTCATCGTTTTCCTTTTTATAAACAGTATAATGGGACAAACTGTCTCCCCAGCCGCCATATGCATTCCAATTCAGTTTCATTGAACCTGTACAGGATTCAAACTCCAGTTCCAGGAACATGGTGGTATGAGGTTCAGTTAGTTTGCTTTCTTTTCCACCCCCTTCAGTTGGTTTTAAAGAAGATAAACTGTAGGATTCCGAACTGATATTGCCCCAGGGTTGTTCCCATGTAAAGTTTGTGGTAAATCTTCCTTCTATTGTGTCCACAACACGGGTATCCTCAGGTCCGGTCCAAACATGTATGATATATGCTACTACATCAACTGAATCACTGGGTTTCCATGAAAATTTTGTGAAGCCGTTAGCCGGATCAATACTTACAAAGTTTACTCTTGGAGGGTCTGGTATGGTTATTGATTGTCCGTAAGTAACAGAGTAAAATAAACTAATAAACAAAAATATGATTAAACGAGGTTTCAAAATTTTGAAGGTTTCTTAACATTTTCCTGCCACCACTTCAGTAAAACTGTTTTCATTCAGATAACGGTTGGCCAGTTCGCTTAATTGTACAGGGGTGATATTTTGAATGACATCAATGGATTTCTCCCAATAAGTTTTGTCATAACCATAATCAACCAGCACTCTGAGCGTTTCCGCAGTGGCCAACGGGCCGTCAAACATTCTTAGCCAGCTCCCCAGGAGATAATTCTTTACAAGTGAAAGCTCTTTTTTACCCACCGGGTTCTCTTTAAGTAAGTTTATTTCATGATAGATCTCATCTACGGCTTTTTGACAAACATCGCTGCCTACCTCCGATCCGATAACAAAATATCCGGCATGTTCATTGGAAACGAGGTAAGATGATATTCCATAGGTATATCCTTTATCCTCCCTGATATTTTTCATTAATCTTGATCCGAAATAACCACCCAATAAGGTTGAAAGTACTTTTAAGCCGGCATAATCAGGGTGCTTTCTGTTTATGGCTGCCTTTCCAATTCTGACAGATGATTGCAGGGCATCCGGTTTTTTAACAATTATAATCTCTTTTTCTGTTTTCTCTTTAGTTTCCGGGTGACTTGAAACTTCAGGTACGGATTCATACGTTTTTTCTCCAAAATGTTGATTCAAAAGAGCAGCCAAATCGAAATCCCAGAAGCCTGAAGCAAGAATATTTAGCTCTTTGTTCAGATAGCAGTTTCTGTAATGGCCGGTTAATCCGTCTCTGTTGGTTTTATCAAAATCAGAAATGTCTGTTTTTTTCCCGTAAGGATGACCGTTATTGAAAATGGCCTGCATAAATCTTTTGCCGGATAAATAGGAAAACTTTGATTGACTGATGAGGAATTCCTGTTTTCTGTTGTTTATAAGTATTTCCAGTTCTTTTTCAGGAAAAGTGCTGTTTTCAAGGATGTCTTTCACCAGTATCAGAGAAGCTTCAAGATATTTTGCCAGGGAAAAAAGAACGACACCTGCCCGGTCAGCTTCAGCATAAAAACTTACAAAGGAACCATAATAATCAAACATTAAAGCCAGTTCTTTTGATGTATGGTTTTTTGTCCCCTCATTAAGCATGGTATTTGTAAAGGAGGCCATCAGTTTTTTAGTTTCGTACCATCTCCCGGCTTTAAAAATAAACTCCAATCGTACAATCTTCTGTGTTCCACTTTTATGCATCCATACCGGTGTGCCGTTTTTCAGGTTAAATTTCTCAGTATCCGGAAATTTTATTTCCTCAATAGTTTTGAATGCAGGTGTTTTACTTCTGTCTGTTAAGGTCATAATTTTCATTTAATTCTGTTCACTTTGTTGAGTCAGGTAATAAAGTGTTGACATATTTTCTTCCTTAAAAATTTTGGAGGATACTTCCTGAATGTCTTCTTTAGTTACTTTTCTGTATTGCTCTATGGTAGAGTTCAGCATATCCGCATTACCCAGAAGTTCATAATAGGCCAGGTTCATCGCTTTATTCAGACCGGAAATATCTGAAAAGATAAGTGAAGATTCAACTTTGTTTTTCACCTTCTCCAGCTCTTTTTCCATTGGTGGTTCATTCTGCATCTTTTTAAGTTCCCTCAAAATTGCTTTATCGGCCTGTTCCATTGAAACGCCTTCTGATACTTTACCGGTAATAATAAATAATCCCGGATCAATACTTCCGGAAATGTAGGCATTGATCTCGCTAAAAAGAGGATTTTCCTTAATCAGGTTCTGGTAAAGCCTGGATGACAGTCCGTTAGAAAGAATGTCAGAGATCAGATCAGTAGCATAGTAATCTTTATCCAGTCTTCCGCACATGTGGAATACTTTATAGATTGCATTTGATGAGACATCCCTGTAGACGGTCTTCGATTGAGGCAAGGTCTGGGGAGGCTCTTCCGGGATGATTCGTTGTTTTATTTCCCTTTTTTCAATATCTCCGAACCATTTTTTTACATATTTTTTAATCTGACCGGGATCTATGTCACCGGTAAGGGATAAAATGGCATTATTTGGAGCATAATGCGAATAAAAAAAAGATTTCACATCTTCCAGTGTGGCATTTTTTATATGATCGATATCTTTACCAATGGTAGCCCATTGATAGGGATGCTTTTTATATGCCAGGGGCCTCAGCAAAAGCCAAACATCTCCATAAGGCTGGTTTAAATAGCGTTGCTTAAACTCCTCAATTACTACGCTTTTCTGGATATCCAGACTTGTTTGAGAAAAATCAAGAGCTTTCATCCGGTCTGATTCAAGCCAGAAACCGGTTTCGATATTATCTTTGGGTAAACTGAGATAATAGTTGGTTATATCGTTATTGGTGAATGCATTATTTTCACCTCCGACTTGCTGAAGGGGAGTATCGTAGGCTGGAATATTTGCTGACCCGCCAAACATCAGGTGTTCAAATAAGTGGGCAAAACCAGTTCTTTCAGTATCCTCATCCCTGGCGCCCACGTTGTAAAGTACATTAATGGTAACGATAGGGGTGGAGGGATCGGGATGAACAATAACCCTGAGTCCGTTATCTAAAGTAAATTTACTAAACTGTATCATTTATTTGTTTTAAGATCGTGCAAAGTACGTTTTAATTCATTTCCGGCCTCATAAAAATCAAAAATTAGTTCTTTCATAATTTCATCCACAGGCCTTATTTTATTTATCAGGGAAGAAATCTGTCCGATTTCCAGTTCTCCTTCATCAACATTTCCTTCAAACATGCCTTTTCTTGCTCTGCCACTACCCAGGATCTCCAGTATTTCTTTTGTTGACCTTCCTTCCTGAATGGCAGCGTTTATTTCCGTGTAAAAATTATTTTTCAGTAATCTGACCGGGATCAGCTTTTTTAATGTCAGTCTCGTATCGCCTTCACCTGCCCTTATGATTTCCTTTTTAAAGTTTATATGAGCCGAGGACTCTTTCGATGCAGCAAATACCGAGCCCAGTTGCACACCCTCTGCCCCTAAAGCCAGGGCGGCCAGTATTCCCCTTCCCGTTCCGATTCCTCCGGCAGCAATCACAGGAATTGAAACTGCTTGTTTTATTGCCGGAATCAGAGAAAAAGTTGTGGTTTCTTCCCGCCCGTTATGACCTCCTGCTTCAAAACCTTCTGCAACTATAGCATCTGCTCCGGCCTTTTCAGCCTTAACTGCAAAGGAACTGTTGGCTATTACATGAACAACTTTTATACCTTCATCCTTCAGTCTTTTGGTCCATTTATCAGGGTTTCCTGCAGAAGTAAATACAATTTTAACCTTTTCATCCAGAATAACTTTTAAATTTTCTGCTGACCGTGAATATATCAAAGGTATATTTACACCGAATGGCTTGTTTGTTGCTTTTTTTGCTTTCTGAATATGTATTTTTAGTATTTCAGGCGTCATTGAACCGGAGCCAATCAGTCCAAGCCCTCCTGAATTACTAACCGAAGAAGCCAGTTCCCATCCTGAACACCATATCATTCCCCCCTGTATGACAGGATAATCAATATCAAAAATCCTGCTTATTCTGGTTTTTATAGTCTGCATCTGTTTAAAAAGTCAATTTTTTGTATCTAATTACTTAACGGACTCGTATTATTACCGATATTACAACAATTTTGGAACGGAGTAAAATTTCTATAAAAATAGAAATATTTTTTATGTTCGTTTCATTTGGGATATTATCTTTGTTGGCCATGCAATCCAGGAGAATTTTATTAAAACTACACAAGTGGAGAGTCAGAAATATCGGAGACCACACTTTTATTATGATAATGAGTGCCGTTGTGGGAATTCTTGCAGGGATGGGTGCTGTTACCATCAAAAACCTGGTGCATCTTATTGAAAGTTTTTTGAGCAGTAATGTTGAGAACAAGTATTTATACCTGTTAATGCCTTTAACAGGATTGTTGCTGGTGGCTATTTTTGTGAAATATATACTTCGCAGGAAGGTTGATCATGGTATTCCAACGGTTCTGTATTCAATCTCCAAACGTAACGGCAGGATTCAGCCTCATAATATTTTTTCTTCGGTAATTGCCAGCTCTTTAACTGTGGGCTTCGGTGGTTCTGTCGGATTGGAGGGTCCTACACTGGCAACCGGTGCAGCTATGGGATCGAATCTTGCACGGTTTCTGAATCTTAATTACAGGCAGGTGACATTATTGCTGGGTTGTGCATCGGCCGGAGCAATGGCTGCTATTTTCAAGGCACCCATTGCAGCCATTGTTTTTGCACTGGAAGTGATCATGATTAATTTAACCATGACTTCTGTTATCCCGCTCCTTATTTCCTCCGTTAGTGGTGCCATTACATCTTATCTGTTCCTGGGACAGGATACTTTATATCCGGTGGAACTCATTGAACGTTTTAATTTATCCGATACTGTTTTTTATATCGGACTCGGAATTGTTACCGGCCTGGCATCCTTGTATTTTATTAAAGTATATATTTTTATTGCGGGTATTTTTGAAAAAATTCCTGCCTGGTACTCCAGAATGCTGGTTGGGGGATCTGTATTGGGTTTGTTGATTTTTCTTTTCCCATCGCTTTATGGTGAAGGTTATGAAATAATAAACAGTGCCCTTGAGGGAAACCTGTCTTTTCTAAATGAAAGTCCGTTTTTGAATGGCTCCGGGTCATCTTTTTTCGTGGTAATTGGAGTTTTACTTCTGATAATATTATTGAAAGTGGTTGCTACCTCTGTCACTTTTGGTGCAGGTGGTATCGGAGGGGTATTCGCTCCTTCTCTTTTTGTAGGTTCGAATATAGGTATGTTCTTTGCCATGATCATGAATTATTTCGGGGCCAACCTCGATGAGAAAAATTTTGCAATGGTAGCAATGGGAGGCTTAATTTCAGGGGTGATCCATGCTCCGTTAACCGGGATTTTCCTTATAGCTGAAATTACAAGTGGTTATGAACTTCTGACACCATTAATGATTACAGCAACGATATCGTATGCTACGATCCGTTTATTTCAGCAAACTTCTGTTTATACTTATCAGCTTGCCAAAAGAGGGGAGTTGTTTACTCATGATCAGGATAAAACGGTACTTTCTCTGATGGAAGTTTCGGATTTGATTGAAATGAATTTTCATACAGTTCCTCCGGATGCCACCCTGGGTGACCTTGTGGAGGTGATTTCCAGATCACAACGAAATATTTTCCCGGTAGTTGATGAAGATAAGCATTTACTGGGAGTTGTTTGGGTAAATGATATCCGGCATATTGTTTTTAAACCTGAACTTTATGATAAGGTTTATGTAAGAGACCTGATGTTCATGCCACAACCATCAATTAATCCAAAGGAATCTATGGAGGATGTGGCACATAAATTTCAGACATCCAATCATTATAATCTGCCTGTAATAGATGATAACGGAACGTATATAGGGTTCGTCTCCAGGGCAAATGTCTTTTCAAAATACCGTTTATTAATTAAAGAGTTCTCAGAGGATTAGACCGGGTAAAGACATGAATCTCATTTTACTGTAAATTTCCGGATAAATTTCAGCACTATTCGCTGAAATAATATTTACATTTGCGGCAAATGAAAAAAACCGGGTTTTTTGATAAAATTTATGACTGGAGGGTACATCATATCCCACCCAGGCAATTTTTATTGATCCTGAGTTTTATTGTTGGAATACTGAGCGGACTGGCAGCAGTTGTACTTAAAACTACCATTCATTATGTAAGCAGATTTCTTACCGGAGATTTTAGTTTTGACGTAAAGCTCTGGCATTTTGCTTTTCCTGTTGTCGGGATTGTTCTCACCGTTCTCTTTGCAAAATTTATTATCAAAGATAAACTGGGTCACGGGGTTTCAAGGATTTTATTCTCCATTTCCAAAAAGAGCAGCCTTTTAAAGTTTCATAATAATTATTCTTCGATGATTGCCAGTACCCTTACCATAGGTACCGGTGGATCTGTTGGGTCAGAGGCCCCGATTGTACTGACAGGTGCTTCTCTGGGATCGTCTCTGGGCCGGTGGTTGAAACTGAACTACAAACAACGTACTTTATTGCTGGGTTGTGGAGCTGCCGGAGCCATTGCCGGAATCTTTCAGGCACCAATTGCTGGAGTGGTTTTTACGCTGGAGGTTTTGATGCTTAATCTTACACTGGCTTCCATTGTTCCTTTGCTTATTTCTTCGGTCACGGGTGCACTGGTGGCTTTTTTCCTCATGGGGAACAAGGTATTGTTTTCTTTTGTCCTTAAGGAAACATATGTTATGAATGACATCCCGTTTTATATTTTCCTGGGAATTTTTTCCGGTATGATTTCCTTTTATTTTACGAGAACCACCATGTTTGTTGAGAGTAGATTCAGTCAGATGAAAAGTTCTTTCTGGCGTATATTAACCGGTGGAATTGTACTGGGAGGGCTGATATTTCTTTTTCCGGTGCTTTATGGCGAAGGTTATGAAACAATTTCCCTATTACTAAATGGTCAGGCTACTGAAATCCTGGAAAAAGGATGGGCTTTTTCATTCAATTCGGACCATAATTATTTGATGATTTATCTGGGGCTGATTATTGTTTTTAAAGTTATTGCTATGGCAACTACCACCGGTGCAGGCGGGGTGGGAGGGATCTTTGCTCCTTCTTTATTTACGGGTGGTTTTACGGGTTATTTTTTTGCTGGTGTGATAAATTTCATTCCGGGCATTCATCTTTCAGAAAGCAACTTTACACTTGCCGGAATGGCAGGATTAATGGCCGGTGTAATGCATGCCCCCCTGATGGGGATTTTTTTAATTGCAGAAATTACCGGGGGGTATGGATTGTTGATCCCCCTTATCATAACATCTACCGTCTCATATTTAACCATTATGTATTTTGAACCCCATTCTATTTATACCAAAAGACTGGCAAGGAGGGGAGAGCTAATCACCCATAATAAAGATGAAGCTGTACAAACTTTAATGAACTGGAGGTCGGAAATAGAAAAGGATCTTTCAACTGTTCACCCTGAAGATACATTGGGGGATCTTGTAAAAACAATTTCCAGGTCAAAAAGAAATATTTTTCCGGTAATTGATGAAGAGAACTCATTGAAAGGAGTTGTACTGCTGGATAATATCAGGGATGTGATTTTTAATCAGGAAATGTATGAAACTACTATTGTCAGTGATCTGATGATTATGCCACCGGCAACTATATCAATGAATGATACAATGGGAGGAGTTTTTGAGAAATTTAAAGTGACCGATGCCTGGAATCTTCCGGTTATTAAGGATGGAAAATATATTGGTTTTCTTTCAAAATCCAGGATTTTTTCTGCTTATAGAAAAATATTAATGGAGGTTTCAGACTGAGAGGGAAGATATTTTCTTTTTTTCTGTGTTATTTAAATTTATCTTTGCTTTTGTTTTGATGAATCCGGGGAAATGTTTTGGCGGGATTTTTGCTTTACTGGCAAAAATCATATCAAAATCAACTTGCAGAATATCAAATAGATAACTAATTTCTAAACTTATGAAAAGAGACACACAGGCCTTTGCACTTATCGAACAGGAAAATCAACGTCAACTGAATGGAATAGAGTTAATCGCTTCTGAGAACTTTGTTAGTCCTCAGGTACTTGAAGCAATGGGCTCTGTGCTGACAAATAAATACGCTGAGGGTTATCCGGGACATCGTTACTACGGAGGATGTGAAATTGTTGACAAGACGGAACAGCTTGCCATTGACCGTTTAAAACAACTATATGGTGCTGAATTTGCCAATGTACAGCCACATTCTGGTGCACAGGCTAATGCTGCAGTTTTCCTAACTGTTTTAAATCCGGGGGATACTTTTTTGGGACTGAACCTTTCCCACGGGGGGCATTTGTCTCATGGATCTCCGGTAAATTTGTCAGGAATTCTTTACAATCCGGTTCCTTATGGTTTGAATGAAGAAACCGGTTTGATTGATTATGATCAGATGGAGCAAATTGCCCTCAAAGAAAAACCAAAACTTATTGTGGGAGGTGCCTCTGCATATTCCCGTGACTGGGATTATAAGAGAATGCGTGAAATAGCTGACAGGGTAGGAGCATTACTTATGATCGATATGGCTCACCCGGCAGGTTTGATAGCTGCCGGATTGCTGGATAACCCACTGGAATATGCACATATAGTGACGTCAACAACACACAAAACTTTAAGAGGCCCAAGAGGAGGAATCATCCTTTTAGGCAAAGATTTTGATAATCCATGGGGGAAAGCAACAAAAAAAGGAGTAATCAGAAAAATGTCTTCTTTACTTAATTCAGGTGTTTTCCCGGGTACACAGGGTGGCCCGCTGGAGCATGTGATTGTTTCAAAAGCGGTGGCTTTTGGTGAGGCTTTACTCCCGGAGTTCAAAGATTATCAGAAGCAGGTAAGAAAGAATGCACAGGCAATGAGTGATTCCTTTATAAAACGGGGTTATAAAGTAGTTTCCGGTGGAACCGATAATCATTCCATGCTGATTGATCTCAGAACAAAAGTGCCTGAAATTACCGGAAAACAGGTCGAAAATGCCCTGGTTAAGGCGCATATAACACTGAATAAAAATATGGTGCCATTCGATAGCAGATCTCCTTTCCAGACTTCCGGTGTGCGTATTGGAACACCTGCAATTACCACAAGAGGAGTGAAAGAGGATTTGATGGATCCGATAGTTGAATTGATAGACAGGGTAATTCTTGATATAGAAAACGAAAAAACTCTTTCTGAGGTGGGTGCCGAGGTGAATAAATTAATGACCGGGTTTCCGTTATTTGCATATTAAAAAAAATAGTTTTTTGAAAACTTTTTGAAGATCTTAGCGTAAATGTATTTAACAGGTTTTCCGGCGTTGCATCGGGGAAGAATTATTTTTTCCCGGGCTTGAAAAATTTTAGAAAAAATTGGAACAAAAGAAAAGAAAAATATTTGTTATTGATGATGACCCACTTGTTTTAACCCTGGTTAAAAAAAGCCTGGAAGAGGATTCAATGGAGGTTATTACCTTTCATTATGGTGAGGAATTGTTGAATCATTTTGATAAACACCCCGACCTGATCATCCTCGACTATCTTTTTCATAGTAAGGAGAGGGATAATGTGATGGATGGGAAGGAAATTTTTGAAAGAATCAGGGAAATTAATAATGAGGTTCCGGTTATAATGTTGTCAGGACAGGAAGATGGAGATGTAGTGCTGGAACTGGCACGTATGGGTATTGTGGATTATGTAATTAAGGATGATATGTTAATCCAAAACCTTAAAGAAGTTATAAAAGAGGTATTTGAACCTGATAACAGCCACGACTAATCTTCGGAGATATTTTCTCGTTTAGCATATTTGTTTTAGCTTTACTTTATGGAATGGTATATTTATCCCGCCATTATTGCAGTGGGTATGCTGGCAGGTTTTATTAATACGCTTGCCGGTAGCGGTTCTTTACTTACATTGCCCTTTCTAATGTTTCTGGGTCTTCCGGCAAATGTAGCGAACGGAACCAACCGGATTGCCATTTTACTGCAAAATGTGGTTGGGGTTAGTAGTTTTCACCAACAAAAGGTTCTTAAGGTTAATTACGGGATCCGGCTGGGTCTGCCAGCAGTTATTGGTTCACTTATTGGTGCAGTAATTGCAGTGCAGCTGAATAATGATGTAATGAGCTATGTCATTGGCTTTTTGCTCATTTTCATGTTTTTTATTATAATTCTGAAACCGGATCAATGGATTAAAGCCCAGTCAGATCATGTGCCTGAAAAACCTTCCTGGCTGCAAATTGTAATTTTTTTCTTCATCGGATTGTATGGTGGATTTATACAGGCAGGAGTCGGGTTTTTTCTTCTTGCGGGCCTGGTAATGGGTGCAGGACTTGATCTTGTAAGGGCAAATGCAGTAAAAGTTTTAATCGTACTCCTATATACTCCTTTTGCATTAGTAATTTTTATTTACCATCATCAGGTTGATTATGTACTTGGGTTGACCCTTGCCGCAGGTAACATGCTGGGTGCCTTCGTAGGTTCCAGAGTTGCTGTAAGCTGGGGACCTAAGTTCGTCAGAATCATATTGCTTCTGGCAATCCTGGGTTCCTCAATGAAACTACTGGGCGTTTTTGATCTTTTATTTTGAGTCCGTTGGTTATTGCAAAAGGAAATGATAAGTTATGGTTCCCTTTTGAAATGCCGGTGCATCCGGGTTTTTGTCAAAGCGTGCAGCAAGGGCTGCTTTTCTTGCAGCTTTTAAGAGATTTTCATCCAGAGTAGTGGACCCCTTGATACCAGGTGTAGCTTTTGTTACTTTACCGTTCCTGTCAACTGTTACTTCGACAACCACAATCCCTTCTACCTGATAATTGTATTCAGGTTTGGGTAATGACTGAGGAGTTCTGCCTTTAAGGCTGTATGAAATCCCTTCATTTCCATAACCCTTTCCTGTGTAGTTTTTTGATTCGGTTGAACCGTTTTCTCTTCCCTGATTTCCATTCCCTGAAGTAATTCCTTCTCCTGTACTTTTGTTGTCAGCAGCACTTTTGCCTGAAGAAAAAGCATTCCGGGTGCGGTTTTTAATCTCATCAATTCTTTTTTGTTCCTCTTCCCTTTTTTTTCTTTCAATTTCTTCCTGACGTTTTCTTTCCAGCTCCTCCTGTCTCTTTCTTTCAAGTTCCTCCTGCTTTTTTCTTTCTGCTTCCACTTCTTTGGGGTCCGGCTCTTTGGGTTTTATTTTTTCTTTCTTTGTGGGAATGGCTACAGTTTCTTCTATATCCTGAGTTAATACCTCTTCTTTTGCGGGTTCAGGTGTTGTTACAACCGGTGCAGAGGGTGGAGGAGTAGATTTTTCCTGAGCTTTTTTTTGTGGGGTTCTGGCTTCCGAAGGTTCTATTAAACCGCTGCCTTGTTCTTCTGTTCCAAAATTTATTAAAATACCTTCTTCTTCAGGTAAAGGGAGAGGGGTGGTAAAGCCAAAAAAAATCAAAATTATCACCAGAACTAAATGAAATAAAATAGTTCCCAACAATCCTCTTTTATGTTCAATAAAATAATTCAACTAACGGGGGCTTGTAGCCAAAATTAATTTATAGTTATTACTTTTAGCAATATTCATAATCTTTACAACATATTTTAAAGGAACATTTTCATCTGCATGTAAAGAAATATAGGTCTCGGGGTTATTACCAAGTTTTTTAACCAGTACGGATTCAATATTATTGAAAGCAACCGGTTGGTCTTCCACATAATAGTTCAGATCCTTTGTTATTGAAACAGTTGTAAGTGGTTTCGCAGAAGTTTGGTGTTTACTTTGCGGAAGGAGTAACTTTAAAGCTGTCGGATGAATCAATGTGGAAGTGATCATAAAAAAGATAAGCAACAGGAACACGATATCTGTCATCCCCGACATGCTGAAAGCAACACTTACTTTATTTCTTGATTGAATGGCCATAGGTTTGAGTTTTAATCAAAGTAAGTTGAATTTAACTGACAGGTTCATTTAACAGGTCAATAAACTCTGAAGTCCTTGCCTCCAGTACAAACACTACCTTTTCAACTTTTGCTACCAGGATATTATAGGCAAAATAGGCAATTATCCCAACAATGAGACCTGCTACAGTTGTTACCATAGCGGTGTAGATTCCGTTCGAAAGCAGAGAAACATTAATGTTATTTCCGGCAGCTGACATATCATAAAAAGCAATGATCATTCCCATTACCGTTCCCAGAAAACCGATCATTGGAGCGCCACCTGCTACGGTTGCCAGGGTTGGCAATCCTTTTTCCAGTTTATAGATTTCCAGTCTTCCTACATTTTCAAGTGCAGCATTCACATCCCTTATAGGTCTGCCGATCATTTTGATTCCCTTTTCCATCATTTTCGAAACCGGATTATCATGGGAATTACACAAGGCCAGTGCTGCATCAACTTTCCCATCATGGATATAATCTTTGATCCGGTTCATAAATTGTTTGTCTTCTTTCTGGGCTTGTCTGATTACAAAATAGCGTTCAAAAAAGATATAAACTGCGATAATAGATAAGATTAGGATGGGGATCATTACCCAGCCGCCTTTAAAAGCCAGTTCCCAGAAACGTAAAGTCACTTCTCCCTGTTCTCCTGCCGCTTCTGCGGTTTGTTCTGCCAATTGGATTTGATTGATGAAAAAGAGTAAGTTCATGTTTAATTTATGTTTTATTTATATAATTAACCAACTAAAAAACGGGATATAAAATTAATTATTATATCCCGTCCGTAAAAATCATTTTAATTTACGAGTCCGAACATCAGATAAAAGACAGCGGCACCTCCAAGATAACCTAACAAAGCCAGCAGACTGATCTTTTTCAGGTACCAGATGAAATCAATTTTTTCAAGCCCCATTGCTGCTACACCGGCAGCAGAACCAATAATCAGGATACTTCCACCAGTACCGGCGGTATATGCCAGAAACTCCCAGAATGCGCCATCCTGTACAAAGAATTTCCCATATTCCTGGGCAGCCGGGTCAGTAATCATATTAAGAGCTACTTCTGTATGTACAGGATACATACCCATTGCACCCGCAACCAGAGGTACATTATCGACTACGGATGATAATACACCTATCGCCAGGTCAATTAAATATATATTATGTAAATGTTCATCAAGATATTCTGCGAGAAGTTGTAAATGCCCGGCTGACTGTAAGCTGGCAACAGCGGTTAAGATTCCTAAAAAGAAAAGGATGGTTGGAATCTCCACCTTTTTAAGAACTCCTGTAATGGTGAACTTTTGTTTGAAATCATGAGGCCTATTCTTATGCATCAAATCAGTAATCACCCACATTACACCCAAACCTAAAAGCATGCCCATATAGGGAGGAAGATGAGTAAAAGTTTTGAAAACAGGCACAAACAATAAAGAACCAACACCCAGGAAAAACATGAAATTCCGGACATTCTTGCTGTGACCATCATCTCCGTTATCAATAACTTCAGGCTTGGTAACATGTCCTTTCAGGGTAAAGGTGAGCAAAGTTAAAGGTAATAACATAGTGACCAGACTCGGCAGGAAGACATCAATAACAATACGTGCAGTAGTTACCTGTCCACCAATCCAGAGCATAATTGTAGTGACGTCACCAATGGGTGACCAGGCGCCTCCTGCATTTGCAGCAATAACTACCATACTTACAAAAAACCAGCGATCTTTTTGATCGTCAATGAGTTTCCGGAGTAAGGCAATGATAACAATTGTAGTGGTAAGATTATCCAGTGCAGCTGACATGAAAAAAGTAATTATACTTATTATCCAAAGAAGCTTAACTCTGTTGGTGGTTTTAATTTTATCGGTGATGACTTTAAAACCTTCATGTGTATCAACATTCTCAACTATGGTCATTGCACCAAGCAGGAAAAACAAAATCTCAGAAATTTCTCCCAGGTGATGAATAAGTTCATATTCAACAATGAAATGTCTGATTTGCGTAATGGTATCATAATGGGCAGCTTCGGGAGTGTTTTTTAAATACTCGTGAAAAGACTCCAGTCCCGGGACAATTTCATGGGCACCAAAAATATACAATACCCAGATTAAAGTGCCCAGAATCAGGGCTGAAGCTGCTTTATCAACTTTAAGCGGATGTTCAAGAGCAATTGCAGTGTACCCAAGAACAAAAATTACAATCATTGCAATAAACATGGGAGTAAAATTTAATTAGAGTTAGTATTATTAAAATTTTTCGCAAAGAAAGCTATTTTTACTGAAACCCCATCTGTTTAATAAGAAAAAAAAAAGCAAACTTATTTGTTCATTTTATAAGAAAAGTTTGCATTATAAGCGATAATATTTTACATAACGCATTAATATTTAGTTGATTTTGTATTTTTCAGCAAGCCCTAACCTAAACCCCGGATGAGATTAACTTTTCTTTTTCTTTTTTTTGAAAATCCGGTTCCAGTAGCCTTTCACCAAAGAACCGAACGAATTAAAGTCTTCCCTGAAAAATACACCAAGCCCGGTTGTGTAGGGAGCTGTTTCATAAATGAGTTTATCGTTCGGACGTGTAAATGCCTTTACCCGGAATTTCCCCTTTTTATCAATTTTCACTTCCACTGAAACATCTCCTACAATATTACTGGACCGGTTAATTGTTTGATTTTGATTTTGTCCGATATCAATGTTACTGTTAATTAAAACCCGGTCATTCAGAATTTGTGTAGATAAAGCAACCTCAATTTCCTGACTTGAAACCTGATCTCCAGGACGGTAATGAAAACCAATATCAAAGTCGTTACTGATTTGCGAAAGCCAGTTACTTAACTGGTTGGAAAGTAATTCATAAGTGGTAGCTTCCACAGCTGTACCCGTTCCGGCCTGTGCCACACCTGAGTAGTTGGGGTTTGGCATAAAACTATTAAGTACCAAAAGAGATAAAAACTGTTTGTTTAGATCTTCCTCGCTACTTATGGCATTTTTTAATCTTGTTTTTGTGTCTTCATCAGAAGTAGGAAGGTCAATATTGAAGCTTATATCCGGGCTTTCCAGCTTTCCTGTCAGGTGTACTTCACAATCAACAGGAACTCTTCTTTTATAGGCTTCATCATAAAAAAGGTTGTATAGGGAAGTCCTGACCTGGTAAATGGCAATTACATCCAGCGTTGCGTTGGCAGGATCGCCATTCCAGATGATTTTACTACCAGGTTTTACCTGAAATTTTTTGTTAATTACCTGGCTCAGGCTAAAATTATATGTTCCCTGGTCAATTGCATATTCTCCGGACATGGTGAAATTGCTTTCTTTATCTACGTTCATTTGTATATTTCCCAGACCTTTACCTGTCAAAGATCCTCCAGCATTCGGATCAAACAGAACGCTTGCTTCTGCATCCGGTGTAATGTTAAGGTTAATGTTTAATATAAGGTTGCTGGATAGCTTTGCAACTTCACTGGTTAATCTGCGTGTAAACTTTTTCCTTGGATTTTCCTTAGGTCCTTTGCTTACAAACTTTATGTAATTCAAATCTTCAAGCGCTTCTCCATTTTCCAGCGGGATGAAGAATTGTGTGTTTGGATCCGTTGTTGCGGAAATATTAATATTGAGGTTTTCTGTTGGTCCCTTAAGTGACACAGATCCGGTTCCGAATGCAGTTCCGTAAAACAAATCGTTTTGCCAGTCCTCCAGATTCAGCATTAAAAGGTTATCAGCTTCAAATCTCAGGTCAAAATAAAGATCTTTAAAATGATGCGTTAAAATCTTGCCATTACCGATGGCCTTATTTCCCAAAGTGTCAAAAATTTCAACATTTTTAAATTTAAAAACATTATTGTCAATCTCTACAGGTGCAGAAAATGAATAAAGTGTGTTCAGGTAATCAATGGACATACTTGTTTTCTGTAAGTTTAAATTACCGCTTATTTCAGGATCTTTTAATTTCCCGGAATATTTCAGCTTGCCGGATGCTATTCCGGTAATTTTAGTGGATACAGCTTTGAGAAAGGGATGAAAGGCTTTCACCTTAAACTTATCCAGATCAACATTTAACATGATTGTTCCCGGCCCCGGGTAGAGATTACCTTCGGCATGGAACTGTTCCAGTGAGCCCAGCCGGGTTGAAGCAAAGAGTTTTACTGATTTTGTGTCATTATCCCAGCTGCTATGCAGAATTCCTGTTCCAAAAGGTACCTCATTTACTTTAAGTTCATCGAAGTTTAGCAGGGATAAAAACATGATAGAATCATAAAGTCCGGTGATTTTCGCATCTCCGCTTACAATTCCTTCTATATGTAAATTGCCCTGTAATAATTCCTCTGCATTTAATTTCATCTGGTTTGCTTTTACATACAGGGTATCTGTTCTATTCTTGCTGATCTCTCCGTTTATAGAAAGTGATTTTTCCATATTTTTGATAAGGAAGTTGCTAATACGAACTGCATTTGAGTCAATTTGAATTGTATTCTGACTAATCTCCCAGGGAATACTTTTATGAATAATTGTTGTTGAAGGGATGAAAATCTGTGTTTGCAAAGTATTTGTAAGCTCATTTCGTGAAAAGTAACTATTTATATGAACGTCACCTTTGTAAAAAAGTGAGTCATTCTGAAACCAGGAAAGTCTTGTTTTAAGGGTGTCGTTTGCGGCATCTGATTGAAAGTCAAATTTAGAAAATTCCAGTTTGTTGTTCAGGAGAGTTTCCTCTGAGCTGAAAGCAAAGCTCAGTTTCTTAAATTTTTCAGATGAAAGAATAAAACGGGGCTTTTCAAAAAGCTGCTTTCCTGCATAAAAGTACTCTGCATTACCTTCCAGATTCAGTTCTTTTTCTGAAGGATGAAAATACCCTGTAATTTTTGATTCAGGTGCGAGTGCGATATCCGGGAAAAAGAAATCTGTAATTTTGTTTAAGTTTTTCAGATCTGCATCAAAATGAAAGTTGTTCTTATAAATGCCGCTTGTGTCCGGGAAGGTCTTCAGGCTTGAGGGCAAGAAATTTGCCTGCAAAAAATAAATGGACGGAATGATCTTTTTGAATTCGTAATTGCCACTTAGGCTAAGGTCTGCATACTCTGACTTTAAGACGATCCAACTGGTATCCGGATCATTGTTTGCTTCAAAAAACATGTTGTAACTTTGAATTTCCTTTCCCTGCGACTGGTATTTGGCATTTATAATTTTAATGTTACCATTCATATTTTCGAGGCTGTTTCCGGTTATACTGGAAGTCAGGATGAAAGAAAGAAGGGAAGTTGTATCATTCGGTACCAGGTTTAACTTGTAAAGATTGGCTTTAGGAACAACAAGAGAAAAATCGAATTCATTTTTATCTTTTCCCAAATCTACCAGACCTAAAAAATCAAATTCTATATTCGGGTCATCAATATTTATGGAACCATCAAATGACTTGTTATGAAATGTTCCGTTTAAAATAATATTCTGATAATTATACTGACTAAATTCAAAATTAGAGATATTCCCTTTCAAATCGCCGGTTAATCTTCTACCGGATAAAACAGAACCATTTACACCCAGTTCCATTGATATTTTCCCAAAAAGCTCATCTTTTAACAGGAATTTCCCAAGATCAAAATTTTCAGCATTAACTTTTCCCATTACTGTGGTTGACTGATTCTGATTTGGTTTAATGGAAATATCCGTTTTTATATCCCCGATTTGCGTTGTAAAAGTGCCATAGCTTACAAAATCGTTAAAAAACCCGGTAAATACACCATTGTAACTGATCTGCCCCAGACGAAAAACCTGTTTGGGAAATTCAAGTTTGAATCTGGAATTACCGATATTTTCAATTCCGGTAATTTCTTCAGGAAGGACCTGTAATTTATCAAATCTTAAGAACCAGAATGTGTCATTTATATTAGGCAAACCGGAAATATCCATTTTCCCCCGGATAACGGTGCTTTCTCCAACCGATGCATTAACATTTCTACCGTGAAAGTTTGATACCGTACCATTTAAACTACCAGAGAACTTCACTTTTTTGTCAATTTTCCCAATTGCAGGTGCAAAAAAGGCCAGATCTTTCAGGTAAATACTGGACTTTTCAATTTCCACAAACATGTTTACTCTTTCAATAAAGTTTGTGAAATCCATGTAGTCATTAAAATTCATGTCAACCAATGAAGCGTATATCCTTGAGTCATTTGTAATAATATCATTATTCCTGAATGTTAGGTTTTGCGGCATTATTTCAACATCTGATTCAAAATCAATGATTCCGAATCCTGAGGATTCTTCAAAATCCATTTCTTTTACATGAAAACTAATGCCCCCGTTTTTCGTCAGAAATCGTTTGGCGATGATGCTTAAATGGTTTATTTTTAGATCACTAAAATCAATCCCATCTTTTCTTTTTTTAATATTTTTATTTTCTAAAGAAAAGTCCCCATCCAGAAAATCAAGGTTATGAATAACAATCTTGGTTTTTCCCCGTCGTCCCTCTTTCTTTTTGTTTTTTAGCTGATCGGTGATGTATTTTATATTAATAGTATTGGTAGAATCATTTCTCAATTGGAAAGTAGGCTGGTTCAGGCTTAGCCTCCCTATTTCAATAATCCTGTTACTGATTCTCCAGATATTTGCCGATACCTCCGGTACAAACAATAAGGTATCACCACCCTGGTCTTCAATATAAACATCAGAAAGTAAGATTTTGTTAAAAAATTCAAAGTCAACCCAACCAACTGAAATTTCAGCATGAATGTTCTCGGAAATGACAGTGGTGACTTTTTCTACAGCCCAGGTTTGAACCTTTGGATATTTTAAAGCGAAAAAAAAGATGATTGACAGAAATGCAACTGTCAGGATCAGGAAAAGAAATATTTTAAATAACCTTTTGATATTTCAGACTTTAAGAATAATATACAAATACAAATTTTATACCTTTTAAGCTTTAATTGGGTAAAAAGATGGTTGAACAATGAATAAAGATTATTATCTTCGGATAATAATTACAAAAAAAATAAAAAAAACTTAAAAAGTAGGTGATTTTCAGGAGGAAATGAAAGATAATGATAATTTTAGGAATTGAATCATCATGTGATGACACATCTGCAGCTGTGGTTAAGGACGGAAGAGTTTTGTCAAATGCAATGGCTTCTCAGAGTGTACATGAGAAATATGGAGGTGTTGTGCCGGAACTCGCTTCGCGGGCCCATCAGCAAAATATTATTCCTGTGGTTGATGATGCATTAAAATCTGCAGGAATTTCATCTGCAGAACTGGATGCCATTGCTTTTACCCGTGGCCCCGGATTAATGGGTTCACTTTTGGTAGGTACTTCGTTTGCAAAAGGGCTGGCCTTGTCACTGGATATCCCGTTAATTGAGGTGAATCATTTGCAGGCACATATCTTATCTCACTTTATTATTAAAGAAGAAAAGGAATCAACACTCCCCGGATTACCCTTTCTTTGTTTACTGGTCTCTGGAGGGCATACCCAACTGGTTGTTGTTGAAGACTACCTAGATATGAAAATCATAGGACAAACAATTGATGATGCAGCGGGGGAAGCTTTTGATAAATGTGCCAAAGTAATGGGACTGTCCTATCCAGGCGGGCCATTGATCGATAAACTGGCCGTGAAAGGTAATCCGGATGCTTTTGCTTTTTCTAAGCCAAAATTAAGTGGATTTGATTATAGTTTTAGTGGACTCAAAACATCTTTCCTGTATTTTGTAAGAGATCAGCTAAAAATGAATGATCAGTTTATTGAATTGAGAAAAGCTGACCTGGCGGCCTCCCTTCAGAAAACCATTATAACAATTTTAATGGATAAACTGATAAAGGCTTCTGAAAAAACGGGCATTACCGAGATTGGTATCGGTGGAGGAGTTGCTGCAAATTCAGGATTAAGAAATGCTCTCCGGCAGGAGGAATCAAAACGAAACTGGAATGTTTACCTGCCTGAATTCAGGTATACTACCGACAATGCTGCAATGATTGCTATAACCGGTTACTATAAGTATTTGAAAAAGAATTTTACAAATCATTCCGTTATACCGGATGCCAGAATGAAATTCTGAGCCGGTATTTTTGTTCTCCCATTGTTGTATTCTTCAACAAAACAGGACGAATGTAACCAGATAGTTCATAAATTATTTTTTTTAGAATAAATGGATTGCTTATATTTACATCGTAAGATAAACTAACGCTGATGAAAAATTTATTAATAAAAGCCGGGGCTAAAACTCCCGGAATTGATTTTAATGAAAACGGAGGTTTTGTAGTTAAGGGACGATCCATCCATGAGGATCCTGATGAGTTTTACAATCCTGTTGTTGCCTGGGTTAAGGAATATTGTAAATCACCTGCAGAATCTACGATTGTTGATATCGAACTGGAGTATTTTAACAGCGGCTCAGCAAAATTCATTCTTATCATCCTGCAGGTTTTAACTACCCATCTTCACGATGATAGAGAACTGACTATCAATTGGTATTATGAGGAAGGAGATGATGATATTTTAGAAAGAGGGCAGTATTTTTCCTCCTTATTGAATAAGAATTTTATTTTTATCCGGGAAAGATAACAAAGTTAATCTGTTTCTTTTATTGAATTTATCCAGTCGATCGTTTCTTTCAGTCCTTTTTCCAGGGGTGTAATTTTATAATTAAGTTTTTCCATAGCTTTTCTGCTGCTTAAATTCCAGTTATGCAAATATTTTCTCGCCCAGCCTGGTGTAAGGGTGGGTTTGAAGTTCAGCATTTCAGCCAGTATCCACATAAAAGCTGATGCCAGAAAAATAATGATTACAGGAACAGGAATCATCCATTGTTTTTTTCCGGATACTTTGCCTATTGTATTGAAGAAAGACCTGTAAGTAATATTAACTCCACCCAGGATAAAACGTTCTCCGGCAACATTTTTGTTCATGGCATTAATATGTCCTTTGATCACATCATTGATAAATACATAATTTCCGGATTTGTTTCCATTCCCCGGAAGAAAATGCCATTTACCTTCTACATACTTTTTTATTAAAAGGCTTACAGCATTGCTTTCACTCATCAATCCTGGCCCATAAAGTCTTGATGGTAATAATGTTACTGTTTCCAGTCCTTTGGCGCTAAATCTTTCAATTTCGATTTCTGCAAGATGTTTGGATTTTTCATAATCCGTAAAGAAACCATTTTCCGGACTATGATTTTCATCTGCCATTGTATTGTCCGAATAACCAATAACCCCGGCTGTTGATGTAATAATTACACGTTTTACATTTAATTTGAAAGCAATGGACAGTATATTTTTTGTTCCCTCAGTATTTATTTTATAAAAGATATGTGAATCTTTTGCCCAGACTTTTGCATAGGCGGCAAGATGATAAACTATAGAACATCCCTGCATGGCTTTCTCCAGGCTGACAGGTTCTGTTATCTCTCCTCTGAAATACAGCAGATTCTTGTCTTTAATAATAATTTTCCGGTCATCCCTGTACAGGGCATGAATGTAATGTCCTTGTTTAAGAAGTTCTTTAACCAATTCAGAACCAATAAATCCGGTTGCTCCTGTAACAAAAATTTTCATTTTACGATCTTAAATACAGGATTGGCTCTGAAAGAAAAATAATCATTTGACAGGGCCATGCCGATATGTACAATAATTGCAAGCCAAATGGTACCCGTTTGTAACGTCAGGATGGAAAGAACAAAACCCAAAGGAATGGCCCCGAGTGTTTCCCGGGCTCCTTTAGGAAAGTGAACCAGAGAATACAAGGCTACATTTATGACTATGGCAGGCCAGATGCCGAAAGAATCAATCAGGCCAAAAAGTAAAATCCCCCGGAAAAGAAATTCATAAGCTAAAAGGTAAAGTGACCAGCTTATTGCATTTATGAAAATTATTGAAAGATTCCAGCCGGGAGTTCTGATCTGAGGGTAGTCTCGAAGGTTTTTCGGATTCGAAGCAGAAATAAAATTAATAATTACTACGATTAATATCAGAATCAATGTCCATAAGATTGCTTCATTTGACATTTGATATAATAATCCAAAATCTTTCAGATGGAAAGGAAGTATATTTAATACAATAAAACCAGGCAGTACTCCCAGAAAAAAGACTCCTGAAAGTCTTTGCCATAGTACTTTTTTAATAAGAAATGATTCCCGGCCTGATCGTTTTTCAATGATTTTTAATACATATCCGGATTGAGAAACATACCAGTATCCAAAATAGGCAATAACCGTAGTTAAGATAATTGTTACAGGTATCAGATCATCAGGTTGAAAAACAGGTATTGGCTTCATTTTAGATAAAATCAAAGCCTGAAAATAGCTAATTTATTTTGTTTTGTGTAAATTCTGAATAATTTCTGCCTAATTATTTATTATTCAATATGTTTTACGGTGCAACTTTTAAGCTTAATTTTTTCATTAATAAAATTGAATTACTTTTGTCATCTGGAATATGGAAATTACCGGAAATGAGAAAGGAAGAAATAAAAGCTTTAAATAAACAATTTTCAAAGGCAGATACCGAAGAAGTTCTGAGTTACTTTTTATCGGAATTTAAAGGACGCATTGCCTTATCTTCAAGTTTGGGTGCAGAGGATCAGGTATTAACAGATTTGGTAATGCAAATAGATCCGGAAGTAAAGATTTTTACACTGGATACCGGAAGAATGTTTCCTGAGAATTATGACCTGATTGATAAAACAAATCAGACTTATCATATGAAAATGGATGTCTTTTTCCCTGATTACGAAAAAGTGGAAAATATGGTAAGTGAAAAGGGGATAAATCTTTTCTACGATAGCATTGAAAACAGAAAATTTTGCTGCCATATTCGTAAAATAGAACCTTTGAAACGTGCCCTGAGTGGGCTGGATATATGGATTTGCGGGTTGAGAAGCGATCAGTCTGTTACCCGTATTAATACAAGACTTCTCGAATGGGATGAGGCAAATGGATTGTTAAAATTAAATCCTTTGGTGGATTGGACACATGAACAGGTTTGGAATTACATAAGAGAAAAGAAGGTGCCTTATAATAAATTACATGATAAAGGTTTTCTGAGCATCGGATGCCAGCCTTGTACCAGGGCCATTCAGCCGGGAGAAGATGTGAGAGCCGGCAGGTGGTGGTGGGAACAACCAGAAAGTAAGGAATGTGGCCTGCATAACCGGCCTGTTACCTGATATTCGGTTAAGTCACATATTTTGTGACTGGGAAATCTTTCAATTTCAGCAGATTTTTTCCATCAGTTGACGGATCGATATGACATTTTACTTCTGACCTGATATTGCCAAAGACAGGATTTATTTTTACTGGTCCTTATCATTTTCATAAAATTTTTCTACACCCGGATAATAATATTTTCTTTTAGCTACTTCCTCAGGAAAAGCAAAATAAGTGATCCAGCCTTCGGTGCAAAGGCAATCATTTTTGTCTGTAATTCTGGTGTAAATCGTGAGTAAGCGTTTGTGTTTTTCTTTTATGCTTGATCTTATAGTTATTTCACCCCTGTCCATTCGTACGGGTTTGTGATATTTTATTTTCATGTCTGAAGTAACCCCGGCAGTTTTGGCTTTAACCATAACCGTCCAGCTTGCGATTTCATCCATTATCGTAGCCTGAATACCACCATGTAAAATATTAATAAAACCCTGGTAATGCGTTCCCGGTTCCCATACTGATACAATGTCTTCTCCATCTTCAAAAAAATGCAGGTGAAGTCCAATTGGATTGGAAGGTGAGCATCCGAAACACGGACTTTTATCAGGGTAGGGATTTACTAATTTTTTCATAAATGATGCTTTTATTTTATTATTGGCTGGTAATAAAAATTTTATTTATTCTTCTGGTTATTTCGGTACTTAATGCTGGAAACAGAAAACATAATAAACAGTGTTCCCAGAAAAGATAGAAATACGGCTGCAATAACATGATTGAGTTGAATTCCTTCCTTTGAATGGTAATCGACAAAAAGTCCTGCAAGGGAAGCAATTATGATCAGAATTCCAATTCCAATACTAAAAAAGTCATAATAGTGATAAATAGCCTGAGTTGTTTTGTAAATAGAAGATTTTTTAAACTGCTCAAATTTCTTTTTGGCTTCCCGGGCAGCCCTTGCTCTGGCTTTTGCTCTTTCATGATCTACCCATTGTTTATATGCCTGTTCTTTTGTAGGCCGGGTTCGCGTATGGTTTACAGGCCGGGTTTGGACAGTATTTATCCTGATCAGAAATTCGTATGCTTCATTTACAAGGATAAACTGTTCCTGTGCATCCGGACTTTTATTCAGATCAGGATGGAATTTTTTTGCCAGACGACGGTAGGCTGACTTAATATCCTGAATTTTGGCTGTTTCAGGGATTTGAAGTATGTGATAGTAGTTTGAATACATATGTTTCCTTTTCCAAACCAATTACCTGTTGGTTACATTTTCTTTATATTTACAGTTGGATTGAAAGAATTTTTAAAAGTATGAAAAAAATCAATGTGGCACTTACTTCTTTTGGTATGTCGGGTAAAGTATTTCATGGTCCCTTATTAAAAGTTGCTAATGGGTTTATAGTAAGGAAAGTGCTTGAAAGATCAAAAAATGAGTCTGTAGCTCTTTTTCCTGAAAGTAAAATAGTTAGGAATTATACGGATATTCTTACAGACCCAAAAGTGGATCTGGTTGTAGTAAATGTGCCTGACAAGTTGCATTATTCTTTTGCAAGAGATGCTATTCAGGCAGGAAAGCACGTGGTTGTGGAAAAACCTTTTACCTTAAATATTACAGAAGGAGAAGAATTGATAGAACTTGCCGGTAAAAAAGAGAAAATATTAACGGTTTTTCAAAACAGGAGATGGGATAGTGACTTTTTAACCCTTAAGAAAGTTATTTCCGAAGGCTGGCTTGGGGAAATAAAGGAGTTTGAAGTACATTTTGACCGATTTAAGGATACGGTGCCGGAAGGAACATGGAAGGAGGATCCGGAGGAAGGGGCGAGTGTATTATATAATCTTGGCTCGCATTTGGTGGATCAGGTTTTGGTACTTTTTTCAATGCCGAATGCCGTTTTTGCTGATCTTGCAAAAGTGAGAAGCGGAACCAGTGTCATTGATTATTTCCATCTGCATTTGTATTACAAAAATTTTAAGGTAATCCTGAAAAGTTCATATCAGGTAAAAGAACCGGGCCCAAAGTTTATGATTCACGGCTCTGCCGGATCGTTTGTTAAATATGGCATGGATATACAGGAAGAGGCTTTGAAAAAAGGTTTGTTGCCGGAAGGAGCAGCCTGGGGTAAAGAACCTGCTGAGATTTATGGTCATTTGAATTATGGTTCCGGTAAAGATAAATTTAACGGAAAGTACGAGAGCCTGCCGGGCAACTATCCCTTTTTCTATGAGAATCTTTATGAAGCTCTTACTTCGGATAAAGAGCCGGCAGTAAAAGCAACAGAGGCGCTGAATGTGATAAGAATGCTTCATGCTGCAGAAAAAAGTTACCGTAAAGGGTGTAAAATAATGTTGTAAGATTTTTGCCTGATTCGTGTTAAATCAGTGAGGCTGTGATTTTGCTGTCAAAAATCTTTTACTCGAACTGATCCTGAGCGATAGCGAGGGATCTCAAGAGTTTATTCCCCGCATCTTGATATATGATATATAAAAATCGATACTCAGTTGAGATACCCTGCTGCCTGGGCGGGGAGTTTCATTATGGACAAACACTAATTATGCATGGGGTTTTGAACCATGCTTCTTTCCGGATAGACCTTTAAGCCGGTCGTGTCAAGCAGGGTTACATTTTTCTCGGTAACCTTACCATTCATATCAAGCACTTTACTATAATCAAGATCAAGATGGTCTGCTAAAAACTTATAAACCGGTTTCCGTTTGGAAAATCCATAATCATGGACTTCATCCGGGAAAAAGGCATAAGCGACATTTTCTTCAGCATCAAACATTTTATAAATGTTCTGAATGTAAGGAAACTCTACTTCAACCAGATTTTTTGTCCAGTCATCTCCGTCACCAACAAGCATTAATGGCTTTGGGGCGATTGATGCTGCAATTTCTACATTATCTGTTTCAAAATCACTGCTTTTATGGATTGGCATTCCGCTTTCACAAACACAACCGCCAAAGAAGTGGGCCGAAACCATTACCACAGGTACAGAAACATCAATTCTATCATCGATTGCAGCCAGTAAAAAAGTTTGTGTGCCACCACCCGATGCACCTGTGATTGCTATTCTGTTGGTATCCACATAATCAAGCGAGCTCATATAGTCCAGTATCCTGATACCATGATATGTTTGAAATTTGAGGGCTTTTTTATCCATATGATCATGATGGATATCTTCGCCAAAGCCAATCATATCATATGCGAATACTGCAGCACCCATTCTGGCAAGTGAAGCACTCCTGTATTGCATATCCGGTCTGAACCGTCCATAATCCTCAGGTTTTGTCCAGTGACCATGTGGGCATAAAATGGCAGGTATTTTCCCTTGAAAAGAACCTGGAAGATACAGGTTGCCGGTCACAAAATCACCGGGTCTGACTTCTAACGCCAGGTTTTCAACCGTATATCCATCCATAATATGCTTCGCTCCCCTTGTAACTTTAATCGGGGAAATAAAATCTTTTTCCGGAATTTTATCCAGTTCAGCACCTTTTATGATGTTTTTTCTGATTTTTGCAGCACGTTGACTCCATTCAGCGGCATTGTGGTATGTGGAAGCATATTCCTTTAGTTTTTGAACGGCTTCCTCTTCAGTAAGATAATCTCCAACACAAAGTTCAACTTTTTTTGTTCCATTATTGATTTCTTTTTTAGAATCCACGGGTTTTTGTTTACATGATGCCATGCCAAAAAAGATTAATAACAAGAATAGCATAAAATGCCAGGTGTTTTTGAATGTACTGTTTTTTTTCATCATTTCAGGAATTAAGTTGTTGATGCTATAAAGGATACTTTTGTAATTTAACTATATAATTGCTTAACTAAATAGGAGTTTACTTATTGTGTAATTCATAAGTAATTTTCATTTATTCTGTTATTTGAAAGTGTACAAAAAACAGGCAATTTCAACTATTTACTGGTTTTAGTTTGGTTTAGAAGAGTTTGTATATTTTTTAAACCATTTATTGATTTCATTGATTGTCGCATTTCCATCATGAATAATGATTCTGTAATTAAGTATGACTTCCTTATCCATTGGGATATTTATTTTCTCACGTCCGGGAAATGCAGGATTTTGCATGCTTCCTTCTCTTCGTAGCAGCCAGGGAGATGGAAAATTCGGTATGGAAGGGTGGCATAATATAGTAAGCCCGAATTTATCAGGAGGGGATAGTGCAGGAGTGGAAAAATCAACCCAGGGACCTGCATTAAGTGGTGCAGTCTGTGGTTCTATGAGGCCGTTTTGCGTAAGGTAGTTCAGGCTGTCTTTTAATCTAATGCGTACTGCAAACCCACCATACCCCTTAAAATTATCTGAACCGGCAATATAAACACCGGGAACAATAGCCTTGAATCCAATGGTAAAGTCGATGGCACGTATGTTTTCCTTTACCGGATATACTGTAATCATTGTATTCTCTTCCATAAAAGCTTTCTTCTTTGCTTGTTTTGTGGAGTACCATTTTACCTTTAAAATCAGTTTTGCTCTGTCCTTTGAAGTTTCGGTTTTCATTTGTTCCACATTCAGCCTTATATGATTCATAACCCATGCGTCACCAATAGTATCTTTATTAATATATACCTGGCGCCATCCCCAGAAAATACCCCGGTGGTTGTAATGCCATTCTATTTCTTCCTTTGGGTAAGCCCTGGTAATGACCCGTCCGGCTAGATTATACAAGGGGTGGATGTAATGATTGAATTCTTCGGGACCACTTTTAACAGGGGTTTTCTGATAAAAGAATACTTTTTGTCCGTTCTCAAGAAGTTCAGTACCCTGTTCATTTTCAACAAAAGTGAAGGGAGTCTCTTGCTTTTTACCCGACTGGCAGGAGTTGAATGTCAGTATTACAGCGATAATAAAAATAAGGTTTTTCATGTTTGGTTTTTTTGTTGTTGACATGCCTGAGTTTATCAAATACCTTATTCAGGATTTATGGTATTTTGGTTTTCATCAGGCAGAAAATGTATTTTATGGTTTTTCCGATATAAAATTATAAAAAATGAAATACGAAGCGTCTTTTTGTAAAAAATATATTATAAAAATATATTATCTTTGCAGCTCATTTTTGGAGAAATGGCAGAGTGGTCGAATGCGGCGGTCTTGAAAACCGTTGTACCGCAAGGTACCGGGGGTTCGAATCCCTCTTTCTCCGCAGTTAAATAAAAAGTCTGGTATTCAATTTACCGGACTTTTTCAATTAAAGTACTGTAAAGAGGGATGAGAACAGAAGGGCTGGCCGGGTTCGAACCGAAGAGCGGAGCGATGAGCTCACGACCTATGGGAGTAATCCCTCTTTCTCCGCAGTTAGATAAAAAGTCTGGTATTTATTTTACCGGACTTTTTTCAATTTCAGGACTAGTGTGGTGAAATATATTATGGCAATACCATTTGTCATTTCGATCCGTTTACTGACGGAGAGAAATCTAACAATTGAAGCAGATTTCTTACCATCGTACCTCAGGTACGGAATGACAGCTTACAAATGACCTGGTACTAAATATATTAATCCAAAATCCATTCCACGCGAATCCTGTATTTCCTGTTTAGAAATATTTGTGTTTTAGAAGAAATTGATATACATTTATAAAGCTATTCAAAATACTCAAATCTGGTGTCTGAAAAAACCAACAACCCTTTACAGTTTTGGGAAGAGCTAAAACGCAGGAAGGTAGTTCGTGTTATTACGTTGTAAGCTACATTTGATTTGTAATTGTATAAATTCATGAAAGAAAAATCATTACTTGATAAGATTATTTCCAATCCCATCATTCATAATTTTTTCATTTATATCAGTGGAGGATGGATTATTCTTGAGATCACAGAATATTTTATTGACAATTTTGGTTTGCAAGAAAGCATAAGAAATATTCTTTTAATTATTTTGCTATGCATTTTTCCGATTATAATCTTAGTTTCCTGGGTTTTCCATACTAAACAAAAGAATGTTGATAAAGAAACCCAAATGGAGACAGGACAGATACCACCATCGGTTTCTGAGGGAATAATTAAGAAAGAAAGGCCTTATTTCAAAAAGCGACAGTTGTTTATACCTGGTATTTTAATTATTTTGGCTATCGTTGTTACATCAATATTCCATATTCACCATCAATCCCAAAAACGATTTGCACTAAATTATTCATTACCTTCTCTCATAAATGATTATGTGCAGCAGATGAATAATCCTTTTAGTGGGAAAAATTGGGATATCTATCAAAAAGTTTTAGGCCTTAAAAACCTACTAAAGGAAGATCCTGATTTTGTCAAACTCTGGCTTGATATAACAGTACCACTCACAATTAGTTCTAATCCAACCGGTGCAAAAGTTTTTGGAAAAGCCTATTCAACTACTGATACTATTTGGCATTTTATTGGAAAAACACCTACAAATAATATACAATTTCCAAGAGGATTATCTAAAATCAAGGTTGAAAAGGCAGATTTTAAAACACAATTTGATGTTATTTTAAAACAATATGGATGGCAATATGAACACGATACGTTACAATATCAACTTTTTCATGAGAATGAAATTCCTGATTTAATGGTTCATGTATCCGGTCACTTGGGAGATAAATATATAACTCCATTCCTTCCTGATTATTATATCGGTAGTTTTTGGATGGACATTTATGAAGTAACCAATAAGGATTACAAGATGTTTCTGGATGCTGGCGGATATGAAGATTCTGGTTATTGGGACAATCCATTTATTGAAGGTATTGATACCATTGCATTCGCTGATGCGATGAAAAGGTTTATTGATAAAACCGGGTGGATCGGACCAGCTAACTGGGAATTGAGCGAATTTCCTGAAGGTGCTGGTAATTTACCTGTAACAGGCATAAGCTGGTATGAAGCAGCGGCATACGCCAAATTTGCCAAGAAATCTCTTCCCACAATTTTTCATTGGATTTATGTATCTGAAATGTCGGCAGCCCCTGAAATAGTTAAATTCGGTAATTTCAACAAAAAAGGTCCGGTTGAAAAAAGAACATATAATAGCATGACAAGATTTGGAACATACGATTTACCGGGAAATGTAAGTGAATGGGTTTATAATGCAACAGGAAATGACCGTTTTGTCCTTGGTGGCAATTTTAAAGAACCTAACTATTTATATAATATAAAGTTAAGAGTTTCTCCCTGGAAGAGGGATGAACTTATTGGTTTCAGATGTATTAAATATATAAATGATACATTAATTCATAAACTGACACAAAGTTTTGATTTTCAAAAAAGAGATTATAAGAACTTACAGCCTGTTTCAGATGCAACCTTCAATATTTATATGGATTTACTTAAATATGAAAGAGTTGATCTAAACCCAAAAACTATTTCAAGAACCGAAACAAATGATTGGATCCGGGAGATCATTTCTGTTAATGTACCTTATGAAGAGGCTCCCATGAAGATTTTGGTTTTTTTACCGGTGAACTTCAAACCTCCTTATCAGGCCATATTGTATTTTCCGGGAATCGACTCCCATCATTCTTCTTCAATGATCAATATGAATGTAAATAATAATATAGATTTTTTCCTTAAAAGTGGGAGGGCGGTTATCTGGCCGGTTTACTATGCTTCAAACGGAAGAGGAACAACAAACATTACAAATTTAAATCTTTGGAAGCAAGCATATAAAAACATTATTTCAGATGTACATGTAACTCTTGATTACCTGGAGACTCGCAGTGATATCAATCCTGAAAAAATAGCATATTTTGGCTTTAGTTGGGGTGGTGGTATTTCACCTTACATTCTGGCTACTGAAAAAAGGATAAAACTTGGAATACTTGCTTTATTTGGAATTCAATCAATTGAAAAATACAGGTTTAAAGAATTTGATCAGATAGACTATGTTCCACATGTAAAAATACCGATGTTATTATTAGGTGGGCGTTATGACCCTGATTATACAATGGAACAACAACAGGCATTTTATGATTTTCTTGGGACAGCAAAAAGTGATAAAGAGTGGATGGTATATGAATCAACACATTACATTCCGAGAAAAGACCTTATTAATGAATCCTTAAACTGGCTGGATAAGTACTTTGGTCCAGCACATAAATAATATCCGTATTTGAAAATGATATTTTCAAGAAGCAGAATATACCTTTGACATCCCAAACAAAATATCAAAATTCTGGAACGAACTGAAACGCCGGAAGGTCTTCAGGCTGGTTGCAATGTATGTCGTTTCTGCTTTTCTTCTTTTGAAGCAGATCTCTCTCCATCAGTAGACAGATCGAAATGACAGCTTACAAATGACCTGGTACTAAATATATTAATCCAAAATCTATTCCACGCGAATCCTGTACCTCCTGTTTTGAAATATTTGTGTTTTAGAAGAAATTGATGTACATTTATAAAGCTATTCAAAATACTCAAATCTGATGTCTGAAAAACCCAACAACCCTTTTTAGTTTTGGGAGGAGCTAAAACGCAGGAAGGTCGTTCGTGTTATTACAGTCTATGCTGCTGCTGCATTTGTAGTACTAGAGCTTATTAATAATATCACAGAGCCTTTAAACCTGCCCGAATGGGTTCCTACCCTGGTTATTGTTCTGCTTGCTATTGGATTCCTTATTGCTGTAGTAATGTCTTGGGTATTCGATATTACACCGGAAGGCATTCAAAAAACAAAACCAATAACCCAGGTTAAAAGTGAAAAAAAGCAGGTTGCTTCAAAAGGATGGAAGATCACCTCATTTGTTAGTATTATAATCATTATTGCTTTTGTTGGGTTTTATATTATAAGGAATATGAAACAATCTTCAGACATTGCAAAACTGGAAAAATCTATTGCTGTACTTCCCTTTGACAATATGAGCGATGATGAGGAATTTGCCCATCTTGGAGGTGCTTTTACTGATGAAATTATTTTGGAATTACAAAAGATTCACAAATTTGATCGCGTTCTTTCCCGTACTTCAACTATGCAGTATAAAGACAACAGGCCAACTATTCCTGAAATAGCGGCAAAACTTGGTGTGAATTATATTATCGAAGGGAGCATCCAGCGACATAACGAGGCGGTAAGTATCCGTGTACAGGTCATTCGTGCTAAGCATGAAGATCATGTCTGGGCGGATGAATATACTGGTAAATGGGATGATATATTCAACATTCAGGATAATATTGCCAAACAGGTTGCAAAAGAACTAAATGCTGTATTATCACCTGAAGAAATACGAAAGATTGAAAAAGTTCCAACTAATAACCGGGAAGCTTATAATTTGTATCTGAAAGGACGCTATTACTGGAATAAAAGAACAAGAGACGGTTTAGAGAAATCTATTATTTACTTTAAAAAAGCAATTAATATTGATACAGCTTACGCTTTAGCATATACTGGCCTTGCAGAATCTTATGTTGTACTGGGTGAGTACCAGTATTACTCGCCTGGTGAAGTTTTCGAAAACGCAAAAAATGCTGCATTGAAAGCAATTAAAATCGATAATAATATTGCAGAAGCTCACAATGTTTTGGCAGCAATAAAAAGGGATTATGAATGGGACTGGCCCGGAGCTGAAAAGGAATATTTAAAAGCCATCGAACTTAATCCGGAATATCCAACTGCCTATCAATGGTATTCAGAATATTTATCAATAATGGGGAGACATAATGAAGCAATTGAGAAAATTATTTATGCTCAGGAACTGGATCCCTTGTCCCCCATAATTTATGCAGTAGGTGGAAATATTACATACTTTTATGCGAGACAATACAATAAGGCAATTTCACAATGCCGGAGAGCACTTGAAATTGACAGCAACTTTGTAGTTGCTCACTATGCTTTAGTTGCCATCTATATAAAATTAATGATGTTTGATGAAGCAACCAATGAAGCAAAGAAAGCAGTATTTCTGTCAAATGGGGATTTAAAATATACAGCGGAACTTGCAAAAGTATATGCATTAACAGGATACCGGAATGAAGCCATAAAAATACTTAACGATCTAATTGAAAGATCAAAGCAAATCTATTATAGTCCTGGCCGAATTGCAGAAATATATTTAGCTCTGGATATGAAAAATCAAGCGCTGGATTGGTTGGAAAAGGGATTTACTGATCATGATTATTATTTAGTTCATATAAAAATGTCGCCCAAATTTGACGAACTAAGGTCCGAGCCCGGATTTATTGTACTTCTTAAAAAAATGGGATTTGAATGATAATTTATATAACTTATATGCCACAACCCACAAACAGGCCCGTCCGTATGGAATCGAGGCATTAGACCGGGCTTATGATCTGCTAAGGGTAGCGAATAAATGAGTCTGCCTCTACCACAGGCCAGCCCCTTCTCAGGGTAATTTCTTTACGGCAGGTCCTTTTGGGATAAGCCAGGTTGCAGGGGAGCGGTTAAATAATTAGTAAATCATCATTTGAATGAGTGTTAATAAGGCAAATAAACTCAAAGAATCAAATTTCTGATTCGTTGAAAAATATTATTTTTTTTTATAAAAATGCCGGTTTTTCTTACGTTTTATGGGCATTTCGAAAAGAAAATTCTGTCATTTTCATGAATTTTTATACATTTTCAACAGGTTTTCATCAAATTGTTAATAAAATAAGCCCGAATTTTCTCATTTTGTAATTACCAGATAATGAGTATGTTACTAAGTACAATATCCTGAAACCATTGAAAACAGTGCATTTGCAGCGATTTTTTTTAAAATATTTTACACAAATATTTGTCAGACCTCTCAAATAGCCTATATTTGTAGAGGTTTGACAAAACAAAAAAATTATTTACTAACCCAAAAAATGTTGTATTATTATGAACAAAGCTGAATTAATTGATCAGATTGCTAGTCAGGCAGAATTGTCAAAAGCTGATGCAAAAAAAGCATTGGATGCATTTGTAAACGCAACTACAGGAGCCCTGAAAAGTGGTGACCGTGTTGCTTTAGTTGGATTTGGTTCATGGGCTGTTTCAAGCCGGAGCGAAAGAACCGGTCGTAACCCTCAAACAGGAGCACCTATTAAGATCAAAGCTAAAAAAGTTGTTAAATTCAAAGCTGGAAGTGACCTAAACGACACTGTACAGTAAAGAAATTTTGAATGGAAAAGGGGGGTGTCTGAAAACATCCCCCTTTTTATTTTTAACCCACACCGGTATGGATCTGGCCTTCATAGAATACCTTTCAGGTTTTGTATCAGAAAGGAGGCTTGCCCTGTTTAGAAAAATACTGCAACAACGAACCCGTTACCTGACAGTTGTTCTTGAAGATATCTACCAGTCACATAATGCCAGTGCAGTTTTGAGGAGTTGTGATGCCTTTGGTATTCAGGATGTTCATGTGATAGAAAATAAAAATACATTTGAACTGAGTTCGAATGTGACAATTGGCTCTGATAAATGGTTAAATATTAACAACTATTCATCGGAAAAACAAAGCACATTATCCACTTTTAGTAAACTTCGTAAGCATGGATACAGAATCGTTGCTACCACTCCACATAACCAGTCAGTAAATTTGGATGATTTTGATTTGACCCGGGGGAAATGTGCGTTTGTTTTTGGAACGGAACTGGAGGGCTTATCTTCTGTAGCACTTGAGAATGCGGATGAATTCCTTCACATTCCGATGTTTGGTTTTTCTGAAAGTCTGAATATCTCAGTTTCAGCAGCAATAATCTTAAATACTTTTTGCAACAGACTCAGAAATCTCGATATTGACTGGCATCTTTCAGAAGATGAACAATACACTTTACTGGAAACATGGCTGCTTAAGTCATTGAAAAACCCTGATTTGTATATTCAGAGATATAAAGAATTGAGAAAATCATGAATAAAACAACTAAATGCAAAACCATCCTGCCAAACAGATATTAAAAATGGTATAGTTGAGAACCTGCTAAAAATGATATTTAGTGTTTGTCCATAATGTCCGCTATCTGCGTTACTCTTGCCTGAAAAATCAGTCATTTACAAAAGTAAACTCCTGATTTTTAAGACTTCGAAAGTCTTGATAGCGAACATTCTGAACTAAACACCGACTTTATGGATGGACTCTATTTAGTGCTTAAATATTACAGTGTCAAAAGTTGTCAAGTATTATTGGCTTGCTAAGCTTAAAAATTATTTGTAATTTTGACGAAACAGTGTTTTTTGGTGATGAATTGCTTTTTCGTGGTAGTGAATGGAGGAAAAATAAAAAATCAATGAATTGTATAATCATAGATGATGACAGATTATCTGTTAAGGTTTTGGAGGAATTTATTAACAAAACAAGTGGGTTAATATTAGTAGCCTCCTTTCTTGATGCAATAGAAGCAAGAAATTTTTTATCTGAAAAGAGCGAGAAGATTGACCTTATATTTCTGGATATTGAAATGCCTGAAATGACTGGCTTTGATTTATTGGGAAGTCTGACGGAATTGCCACAGGTAATTATTACATCATCAAAGGATAAATATGCCATCAATGCTTTTGATTTTGAGGTTACGGATTATCTTTTAAAGCCTGTGGCATATGATAAGTTCTTCCGGGCTTTTGAACGGGCAAAAAAGGACATAAAACATGAAATTATTGATGCAAATGGTTCAGGGGATATTTTTGTAAAAAAAGGAACAAACCTGATCCGGTTAAAGTTTTCTGAGATTCTCTGGATTGAAGCATTAGAAAATTATGTGGTTTTTAATACACGCAACTCAAAGATTACAGTTCATCTTACCATGAAGGCAATTGAATCTAAATTCCCCAGGCCTCAGTTTGCAAGGGTTCATCGCTCTTATATTGTGAATACAAAAAGTATTTCTGTAATCAAGGAATCATCTCTTGAAATTAATTACGGACGACACCTTGAATCCATTCCCATTGGAAAATCATTCAGGGAAGGCCTGTTGAATGATATTAATCTCATCACCCGATAAATACTTTCCAAAGTCTAATCTTCAGTATTTTTTCAAATGGTATCGCAACGCCGGCTATTTCTGAATTACATTGCACAGACCTCTGATTTTCCGCTTTTACTGGAAGTTGAGAAAGCAGAAGGAATTTATCTTTTTACTCAGGATGGTAAAAGATACACAGATTTGATCTCAGGAGTTTCCGTGAGCAATATTGGCCACCGGCACCCGGCAGTTGTGAGGGCGGTAAAAGATCAGGTCGATCAGTATATGCATCTTATGGTGTATGGGGAATATGTACAGTCACCCCAGGTGAAATTCGCTGAACTTATAGCTAAATTTCTGCCTGATAATCTGAATAATACATATCTGGTGAATTCGGGAAGTGAGGCCATCGAAGGGGCTATGAAACTGGCGAAAAGATATACCGGAAGACACGAAATCATAGCTTTTAAAAATGCTTATCATGGAAGTACGCACGGGGCTTTAAGTGTTTTGGGCAATGAAGAATTCAAAAATTCATTTCGGCCTTTGGTGCCGGGTGTGAGATTCTTAAATTTTAATGGTTTTTCTGAACTGGATGAAATCAGCAGGAAAACAGCCTGCGTTATAATTGAACCTGTTCAGGGAGAAGGCGGCATAATTCTTCCGGAACCCGGATACCTGAAAGAATTAAGGAGAAAATGTACAGAAACCGGAACTTTACTGATATTTGATGAAATTCAGACAGGATTTGGCCGTACGGGTTCTCTTTTTGCTTTTGAACAGTTTGATATTGTGCCTGATGTGCTGGTAATAGCAAAAGCTATGGGTGGAGGAATGCCCATCGGCGCGTTCATAGCATCGAAAGAGATCATGTCGGTTTTTAAAACCAATCCGGTACTGGGGCACATCACAACCTTTGGTGGACATCCGGTCTCTGCGGCTGCAGCCTATGCTTCTCTTAAAACCATTGTAGATGAAAAAATAATGAATGGTGTATTACACAAAGAGGCTTTGTTTCGTAAGTATTTGAGTCACCCTAATATAAAAGAGATAAGGGGGAAAGGTCTTTTTCTGGCTGTGGAACTTGAAAATGAGCAAAAAGTTCAGATTCTTATAGGTGAACTTCTTAAGCTGGGAGTGGTAGTGGATTGGTTTCTTTTCAGATCTCAGGCTTTCAGAATAGCACCTCCGCTTATTATTAAAGATGATGAGATCAGGGAGGTTTGTGAGAAAATTATGAAAGCCCTCGAATTGCTTTAGTGTTAATGAATTAGTTTTGCTGCATACTTCATATGAAAACCGGATTGCTGTATTAATAAATTTAAAGGAACATCTACAAAAGGGCATGTATATTTGAATCAAATATCGATAGTTTCGCTAACTTTAAAAGTGCGGTGGCAGGAAAATTTGGCCCGGGCCAGCGATGGGATGTGGGGGGAAGGATAAAATTTTCTTGACTTTTTTGTTTCGTTTTTGTGTCAAGACAAAAATGAAAACCCGTCTGGCAAGACATCAGTGAAATTTGTAATTAAATGGGTATTAGAAATTAAATAAAGATACATACTAATGAGATCAAATACTGCATTTCTTTTTTTGTTTTTATATTTTCTCCTCTTGCCAAATATAGTGAAGAGTCAGCAAAATATTGAGTTGTTTGTTTACGAACAAAAAGTCTCGGAGATGTTTGATACACTAAGGAAAACCGAAGATGATGCAAAAAGGATGGAAATCAATCAGGGTTTAATATCCTTATTTGATAAGATTCTTACCATGGACAGTTCTTTTTACTATCCTTTTGATTCTCTGAAGAATATGGGTAAGATTTATTCTTCTGATACCCTGGTCAGGGTTTATTCATGGAATTTGCCTTTGAGTAATGGCACACACAGGTATTTTGCATATTTTCAGCATTTAAAAAGGAGGAATGGACAGATTCAACTTTTCTTTTTAAATAATAAATCCAATAATCCTCCTGATTCTGTTCAGGTTTATAATGCTGAAAACTGGTACGGGGCGTTGTATTATGAGATATTGCGAAATGACTGTGAAAACAGGGTGAGTTATACGGTTCTGGGTTTTCGTTTTAATGATTATCTTACCAATTCAAAGATCATTGATGAGATAGTTTTTTCAAAAACCGGCGTTGATTTTGGCCTTCCTGTATTTCGTTCGGGGATTAGAGTGAATAACAGGGTAGTTTTTGAGTATTCTGCCAGGGTGGCAATGATGTTAAGATATGACAGGGAGCATAAAATGATTGTTTTTGATCACCTTTCACCAACGGAACCTCAGTATAAAGGGAAATACCAGTTTTATGGCCCGGATTCATCCTATGATGGATACAGGAATGGCTCCTGCTTTTGGGATTTGGAAGAAGATCTTGATCTGAAGAATGAAAAGAATTAATTTTTACGTATCTTTATTTTTGTTTACCCGGTTTTTAATACAAACCGATGCTTAAAACATTCTTAAATGAGAAAAGGGAAACATTTATGTGAAATTTATCTGGTTGACAATCGTCAGTCCCTGGTTGAAAGCATGAAAGACAGGTTCAGGAATAATCTGAAATATGCACTAAAGGTCTTTTCCTCAAGCGAACCTTTGGTTAGAGAATTAAAAAAGCAATCATTTCAGATAAAGAGAACCCGTATCCTCGTTTATGTTCTGAGGCCCGGAACTTCAATAGATGAGCTTGAGTTTGAGGTTCTTGATATTATTAAGGAAATAAAAGATATCAGTTCGGAAATAAACCTGATCATAGTGGCAGACAATCTGGAAAGTGAGGCTTCCCGTAAATTAAGTGCTTCTCCTGCTTTTACGTTTTTCCAAAATAATGATAATGCCATGTTAAAGATTACAAATCATGTGATGGGTCTTATCAGTAAGGACAACCTGGAGAGGAAGTATCTATCTCTCAGACAATCTGTTTTTGTTTTTGTTATTTTTGTATTTACTGTTTTATTTCTCTCCCTTGCATTATATTTTTTAATGCCCCAGTATTTCTGAAAAATACTCATGGTAATACAGATTTCTCATTGTCACCGGACATGAATTTCATTCCATTTAAGTGACTATTTGTCAGTATTAATTGATTGGCATATCCTTTGAAATATCCCCGGTGTAAAAAGAAATGTTAAATCATAAAAATATAGCCTTATGCAAAAAGGAAAGATCAATGTAACTACAGAGAATATTTTTCCCATTATCAAAAAATTCCTGTATTCCGATCATGAAATTTTCCTTCGGGAAATCATATCAAATGCAGTTGATGCTACAAAAAAGCTGAAAACATTGCAGCGTGTCGGGGATTTTAAAGGAGAAATCAAAGACGAGACGATCCGTATCAAACTGGACAAAAAGAAAAAAACACTTACTGTTTCTGACAATGGTATTGGGATGACCGGTGAGGAGATTAAAAAGTTTATTAACCAGATCGCATTTTCCAGTGCGGAAGATTTTTTGGAGAAGTATAAAGATAAAGCCGATGCTATTATTGGTCATTTTGGACTGGGTTTTTACTCTGCTTTTATGGTTTCAGATAAAGTGGATATAATCACAAAATCGTATAAAACCAATTCCAAAGCAGTAAAATGGTCATGTGACGGAAGTCCGGAATATACATTGGAAGATGCTGATAGAAAAGAAGCTGGCACGGATGTGATTTTACATATTGATAAGGATTCAAAAGAATTTCTTGAGGAGTCGAGGATCAATGAATTGCTCAGAAAATATTCAAGATATCTTCCCATTCCGGTAGCTTTTGGTAAAGTTAAGGATTGGAAAGATGGTAAGGAAGTTGAAACGGATAAGGATAATATTGTCAATATTACCACACCTGCGTGGGTGAAGAAACCGGCTGACCTGAAAGAAGAAGATTATCTGGAGTTCTATAAAGACATGTATCCGATGCAGCAGGATCCTTTATTTTATATTCACTTGAATGTTGATTATCCTTTCAATCTTACAGGTATTCTGTATTTTCCCAAGATAAAGGATCAGCTTGAGGTTCAGAAAAACAAGATTCAGTTGTTCAGCAACCAGGTTTATGTTACAGATTCTGTTGAAGGCATAGTACCTGAGTTTCTGACTTTATTGCATGGTGTTCTTGATTCACCTGATATCCCGTTAAATGTTTCGAGAAGTTACCTGCAAAGTGACAGTAATGTTAAGAAGATCTCCAGTCATATTAATAAAAAGGTGGCAGACAGGCTAATGGATATCTTTAAAAAAGACAGAAAGGAATTTGAAAATAAGTGGGATGATCTGAAGTTGTTTATTACCTATGGATTGCTTTCGGATGAGAAATTTTTTGAAAGAGCAAGTAAATTTGCTTTGCTGAAAAATACAGACGGCAAGTATTTTACTTTTGAGGAGTACAAGAAGCTTATTAAGGATAATCAGACAGATAAGAATAAATCCCTGGTTTATCTTTATGCCACTAATGCCGATGAACAATATACCTTTATTGAGGCTGCACGTTCAAAAGGCTATGATGTACTGATGATGGATGGTCACCTGGATACTCATCTGGTCAGTCACCTGGAACAGAAGTTTGAGAATTCGCGCTTCGTAAGGGTTGATGCCGACATAGTTGACAAATTGATTCAGAAGGATGAAGATAAAGGATCAAATCTGCCGGCTGATAAGCAAATTGCCCTGAAGAGTGTACTGCTTGGTCCGTTACCCGGAAAAGAAAACTTTGATGTGGACTTTGTAAGTCTTAATGATACGGAGCCTCCGTTGATAATTACCCAGTCGGAGTTTACCAGGAGGATGAAGGATATGTCATCACTGGGAGGTGGAATGGATATTTACGGAAATCTTCCTGATCGCTTTACGCTGGTTGTAAATGATGCAAGTAAGTTAATATCCAGAGTGATTGATGATGTGGATAAGGAGCTGGGCGATGAACTGACAACCTTTAGTGGGAAAATTGAAAAACTGGAAGCTCAGAAAAGTAAGCTGGAAAAAGCGAAAGAGGGGAAAAAAGAGGATGAAATCAAGCAGGAGGAAAAAGATGAGCCGGAAAAGCTCGAAACAAAGATTAAGGAACTGGAAGAAAAAAGAACCAGGGTTCTTGAGAAATACGGGAAAGAAAATAAGGTGGTTTGCCAGCTGATTGACCTGGCCCTGCTTTCAAACAATATGTTAAAAGGTGAGAATCTGACGAATTTTGTTAAACGCAGTATTGCGTTGATTTAAAGGGAAGCAGACATAAAAAAAAAGATGCTGAAAAAACAGCATCTTTTTTTTTATGTCTTTTTTTCTAAAACTGATTTAGCTCATTCCTTAACAGGTCAATGGCTACCTGTGTGGGATGTACATCTGAACCTACAACTCTCTCAAGGATTAAGTTGCTTAATTTTATTGCCGGTTCATCAGGTTTTACCTGGTCTGCTGAGGAGTTGATCAGTTTTACCACACTTGAACGTGCATTTTTTACCATTTCCCAGGATTTATGGCTCA